>JADLBG010000083.1 GCA_020847895.1 Bryobacterales bacterium | reverse complement strand
GGCTCGATACGGCATCACGGCTGGACTCTGGCGGTTGATCGAACCGCGCACCTCCGCTGGCCCGTCTACCCGCACAATCCCTACACCGATGAGCCGGAGACAGACCTGAGAAGAGCCGTGGCGGTGGTGACCGTGCCGCTTGCCCTGAAGCCCAGACCGGGCAAGTACATCCGTCCACGCGATCAGGAGATCGCGTTCAAACTTTCCGTACCATAGACGCGCAAGGCCGGCGTCAGCCCCGCCGGACTACCGCCGCACCAGCACTTCCCGCAAATGGTCCCGCGTGAGGAAAAACTTCACCGCCCCACAACCTTCGAACAGCTTCTCAATCGCGCGGTTGTTGAAGTATTGCTCGCGGTTTCTCAAGCCTCGCGGCGACAGCATGACCGTCTTCCCATCCACAATGCGATACGAGTAGGCAGGCACCACCCGCGCCTTCTCGTCCGCCTGAAAGTAGGAGAGCACCATTCCCCCGGGGCTCAACAGCAGCATCAGCCTCTCCAACACCGCCTCGAGCAGCGGGGCGGGAAGATATTGCAGCGTGTCCCACACGAGAATGCCGCCGAACGTGCTCGCGTGATAATTGAACGTCTGCTCGACAAACTCCGCAATTTTTCGCGACTCCGACAGATTCGGATCGTTCCAGATGGTGTCCAGGCTGTGGAGGATGCTCTCGGAACTGATACGGTGGCCGAGGTTCGTGATGTAGTTGATATTGGCCTGATTCGCGCCGCACAGATCGAGAACCGCGCAGGTTGGCTGATCCTGCAGCGTGAGGAGAAACTGCTCGAGCCCCCGGCTCAGGCGAGTGGTCTCTTCGGCCGGATAACCGGCGGGCCAAGGTTGATTGCCGGATCGCGGAGTTCCGGGCGGCTGCCCGTTCCCCGGCGCCCGCGGGGGCGCTTCGTCACTTCCGAAAATCGACTTCAGCCTGTCTCTCCACAAGGTTGCGAAAAACACCTCTGCCCCGGCATGCGCGTGGAGGCGTCAACAGGGGCGTCTGTAAGTCCGCTTATCGCTTGACTTCGGTTACCTGGTTGGCCGTCGCGCCGGCGGCGGCAGCGGCGGCCTGCTGCCGCGGCGCCGGAGGCGCGGGCTGCGGCTTGCCGACATCCTGCCTGATGATGTCGATGCTTCCCTTGAAATAAGCGCCATCTTCAATGAAAATGCGCGCTGTGCGAATGTCTCCCACCAGCCGGGCTTCCTTGCGAATCTCGACCTTGTCGCTTGCCTCGCAATTGCCGTGCATGGCGCCGATGACCACGATCTCCCGTGCTTTCACATTCGCCTGAACCCGGCCGTTCGGCCCGATGGTCAAGCGGTGCTCCTGCAACTCGACCGTCCCCTCCAGTTCCCCGTCCAGGTACAGATCCTCGCGGCTGATGATCTGGCCTTTGATCACGACGGATTTACCGATGGAGGCAGCGGTGGATGGGCGATAGCTTTCGGGCTCGGGGGAGCGCGTGGGCATTGTGGACATGGGGATTCCCTCCTTGGTCAAGTCCGCTTGCGACGGCGGAGCGTAGGATTGCTTGGGCGTATATTCTTCCTCTTTACGACGGGACCACATGGGAAGACTCCTTCCTGGAATCGGCACTCGCCGCCGGGCCACTTTCGCAAGTGTCCCATGCCGAGCGCACTCGACGCCAGCCGCCGGGGGAGAGAATGCGGCTTGCGAACTCGAACTTTCATACTAAATGGGGGACGGGCAAAACGCAAGACAACCTCCCGTTTTTTCGCAAAGTTGCGCCTCCCACCCTGACTTCCGTCTGGGATAATGGGGTAGTGGCAAAGCTGAAGGATTTGGAGGCGCGTCTCGAACGCACGGAACAACAACTGCGGCTCTTTCAGAAGGTCAGCCGCTTCATGGTGCGCGAGATGAGTTTGCAGGAAGTGCTGCTGGGAATCGTCGACCTCATTGTCGAATACACCGCCTGCGATTCCTGCCTTGTCTACCTCATCGATGACGACGAACTCGTGCTGTGCGCTTCCAATACGCCGCATCCCTCCACCATAGGCAAGGTGCGGCTGAGGCTCAACGAAGGCATCACCGGATGGGTAGCGCGCGAACGCCGCATGGTCGCCATCTCGCGCGAAGCTTACAATGATCCGCGCTTCAAGTTCTTCGGCGATCTGCCGGAAGACACCTACGAGGCGTTCCTTTCCGCCCCCGTCATCGCCCGCAACCGTGTGGTCGGCGTCATTAACGTCCAGCATCGCCAGCCGCATGCGCACACGGGCAACGAAATGGAAGTGCTCACCACGGTGGGCGAGCAGGTGGGCTGCCTGCTCGTGCTCGCGCGCATGCCGGGCGAAGCCGTCGAAGCCGTGAGTCACGCGGAGCTTGTGCTCTCTTCCGGCCCGATCACTCCGCGGGCCTAGTGCATGGTTCCGGCCTTTAGCCTTCAGCGGTCAGCCAGGGCGTTTGCGTTGATAGGTGAAGGAGGCGCCTATCCACTCGGCCGCCGCGCCGCCGCGGGTCTTCTCGTTTCGCCCCTCATTTCCGCTGCCGGGCCGCCCGCATGGACGGTGGTTCATCAACCCTCGCGTCCCATCATGGTGGCCGATTTCGCGCGCTCGGAAAGCGGATATCTGGCGGCGGCGGGCCGCGAAGAGAAGCCGCTGATGCTGCTCAGCAAGGACGGCAGGGAATGGATACCGCGTCCGCTTCCGGAACCTCCCATTGCGCTCTGTTTTGCCGGGGAGCACCACCTGTGGTTCGCATCCCGGAGCGGTTTGTGGCGGTCGGGCGACCTGGGGCAAACATGGAAACTCCAGTTCAGGCACGAATCCCTGACTCGCGTTTATTTCCTCACCGCGGACCACGGCTATGCGCTCGGCGGGAACAAGACCATCGTCGAAACCGCCGATGGCGGGCGCACGTGGAATCCGCTCCCGGCCGCCGCCGGGCCCTCTACGAATGCCGAATACACCACCTACCACTGGATCG
>JADLBG010000082.1 GCA_020847895.1 Bryobacterales bacterium | reverse complement strand
TGAGGGGAGGCGGTGAAGACATGCTCGATGGAGCCGCGGCGGCTGTGGCGGTCGCGGACGACACCACCGGAGTTGGCGAGGGTGGTGAAGTAGGGCGCGGCCCCGTCCTGGCCTTTGGAATAATTGATTCCCACACCGAGGCGGTGGCGCTGGCGGATGTTGTGATCGACGCGAGTGATGACGCCGTTGGCGGAGTTGATCTCGGGAGTGAAGATGAAGTAGTTGTTGCGGAAGAAGGGGCCGACATCGGTATTGGGGGCGGGGTATAGCTGCAAGGCGCTCTGGGCGACGGGGTCCAATCGCGATTGGGGCATGACATTGCCGGGGAAGGGAGTGCGGTTGTATTGCAGGTTGTCGACGGTGACGGGCTGAGTGGGATCGTAGCGAGGGTTGGGAGCGGTGGTTCGCGGGTCATAGATGGGGAGCGGATTACCGGCGGCATCGACAGTGGCCGACCAATCACCGGCGCGCTCGCCCAAGGTGGGAATGGTGAAGAGGTGAGACCGGCCGATCTTTTCGCGCATGCCCTCGAAGGTGAAGGTGAAGAAGGTGGAACCGCTGCCGTCATAGATTCGCGGCAGCACCACCGGTCCGGCTACGTTGAAGCCGAATTGATTGCGGCGCAGGATATTCTTCCGGCCGCCCCGCTGGGCAACTTCGTGGGGGACGGCATCGAGAAAATCGTTGCGGAAATTTTCGAAAATTCTCCCGTGCCAGCGGGGCTTCTTTGCCCCGTTGCCATTGGTTTTCACCACCGAATCCTCTCGAAGGCCCAGGTTTCGAGTCTGCAGACGGAACTCGTCGATCGCCTTCTGCAACTCGGGCGAGGTCTTGGTTTGAGCCTGCGCCACCCACGCCCAGATGAGGAGCGCTGTCCACCGCGAAGCGCTCATAGTACCAGTGTACGGTACTGATGTGGCGGTGTCATTGAGTTGGTGAAAATCCCTTCATCTGATCGCGGTCTTGTGGAGTTCTGAGGGACGAAGCAGTTCGGGGAGGATGGTCCCGGCGGGTCCACGGAGTGAGCAATCGACCATGGAGGAGAGACGAGTTTCCTCGGAGTTGATTTCGATGATGCGCGCGCCGCTTTGACGGGCGAGGTAGACAAGGCCGCCGGCGGGCATGACGTCGGCGGAAGTTCCGATGACGAGAAAGAGGCCGCAGCGGCGCGCGGCTTGTTCGGCGGCGAGCCAGGCATGCGGGGGCAGCGGTTCGCCGAACCAGACGACGCCGGGGCGTTGGAGTGCGCCGCAGGCACATTTCGGGGGCAGGGAAGGGAGCGGGGTCTCAATGTTCTGTTCCTCCTTTCCGCATGCGGTGCAGCGCAGGGTCCAGATGTCGCCATGCAAGTAGACGATGCGGCTGTTTCCGGCGCGGGCATGGAGGCCGTCGACGTTCTGGGTGATGAGGGTGAAGGAGGGGATGCGGGTTTCGAGATCGACGAGCGCCAGGTGGCCGGGGTTGGGCTGGGCGGCGGCGATCAAGGTTCGCCGCCAGTCATACCATTCCCAAACGAGCAGCGGATTGCGGGCGAAGGCTTCCGGCGTAGCAAGGTCCTCGGGGCGGAAGGAGCGCCATAATCCGCCGGTTCCACGGAAAGTGGGGACACCGCTTTCGGCCGAGATGCCGGCTCCTGTAAGCACGGCGACGTTGGTGGCGTCGCGCAACCAACGGCGAGGTTCCTCCATGCGTAGATTCATTATGGAGGGAAGGCGGGGGTTTGCGCGCGGCGCCGTCATTTTTTTAGCGTCGCGCTGTGGGGAGAGGCGCAACGGCCGATAAGGCAATGGTGACAGCGCCGCCTCTAACCAAACAGGACCTGCGGGAGCGGGCCTTCCGCACATTGAACCAGTTGCCGCCATTTTCGCCGACGTTGAGCCGGCTGCTGGCGAGTCTGGCGAAGGAAGATGTGTTTCTGAAGGAGATAGCCGCGATTATTGAAAAGGACACGGTGCTTACGGGCCATGTTCTGAAGCTGGTGAATTCCGCGCTGTATGCGCGCAGCGGAACGATCAACTCGGTGCGGCACGCGGTATCGATTCTCGGGCTGAACAAGCTGAGGAACGTGGCCTTGAGCCTTTCGGTGGCGCGGATGTGGAAGTCAGTGAAGACGCCGAGGATCTGGTCGCAGGGCGCGTTCAATCTGCACTCGGTGGCGACGGCGGTGATGGCGGACCAACTGGCGCAGCGGCTGAGAGTGCGATATCCGGAAGGGGCCTTCACGGCGGGATTGCTGCACGCGGTGGGGAAGCTGATGATCGCCATCGGCCTGCCGGAACAGTATGAGATGATCCTCGCCACTTACCAGAATTCGAGCGAATTGACGATGGAAGAGACGGAGTATTTCCACATCGGGTGCTGCCACACGGAATTGGGGGCGGCGGCTTTAGGGGAATGGAAGCTGCCGGCTGATATTCAGGAAGCGGTGGGGAATCAACACGACCCGCGTCCGGACCAGGACGGCGTCAAGGATCTCAGCGGCCTGCTTCTGGTGGCGCACAAGGTGGTGAACCATCTGGACGTGATGATCCCGGCGTGCGCTTCGCAGATGGAGGGAGGGGCTGAGACTGTACTTGCGGAGGCGGGGTTGAAGGAGGAGAGTGGGCGCATTATCGAGGAGTTCCAGCGTGAATTCGGGGCGATGCGGGGGTTCTTCTGACGACGGTGCGGGCCGGGTTAATGTAGTATGATCAGCAGGGGCGCTGATCCGGAATGTGGAGGCAGCTATCCTGGCTGTTGCTGACGGCGAGCGCCGGTGTGGCACAGGACCGTCCGCTGGCTCCTCTTGTGCGCGGGGTCTTTCAGGACTGGATGGGGGCGGAGGAGAACGGGACATTCCGCTTTCATACGGCCGATCTCCAGGAATACCAGTGCCGCTTCACCAGCAAGACATACTTTGAGCAAGACCACCGGCGGACCTACGTGAGCGGGATCGCGAAGGGGCAGAGCCTGGAGATTCTCTCCGAGCGGATGGCGGAGCCGCCGCGATGCCGCGCCTTGATTGTGAGGGTGGTGGAATTGAAGCAGGCGCCATTCCGGCCGCACCCCCACGCGCTCCCCGCCTACAGTCCTACGGAATCGTTCGCTCCGCGCGGGAATCTGCTGTTCACGGGGATCGTGCTGCGGGTGGATGAGGGGTCGATTGTGCTGCGCAACCGGTCCGGAGTCCGGCAGTTGATTCAACTGCGAGCGGACACGCGCTATATCGGTTCCGGGTTGCTGGACATGAAGCAGGCGATGCCCATGGGGCGGCCGGTTCAGGTGAGAGCAGGGAAGACGTTTGAAGGCGACGTGGAAGCGTTCACGATCCTGTGGGGCGAGATCCTGAAAGTGCAGTAGAGCGCCTCTAAGCTTGACGAAGACAGGCCAGGAGGCCTATCCCACCTTGCTTGCGCTTAGCGTAGCGGGAGGTGCAGACCGGGTGGGCTCAATGCGCCGCTGATGCGGAGTTGGATCTCGGGATTGGCGGGGGTGTTATCCGGGAGCCAGAGGTTGATCTGGTAGAGTCCGGCGAACTGGGGGGCGGCGCCGGCGTAGCGGATGCGCTGGTTGGGGACTGGTGTTCCGTTGAGGAGGACGTCGAATTCGGGGCGGTGGAGGAGTGGAGCGGCCGCGCGGGCCACCTGTCGGTAGGGGGTATCGGGGATGGTGGGGCCGAGTCCGGTGGCGTAGAGGACGATATCCATTCCGGGGGCGGCTGGGGAGGAGTCGCGGATGAGGGCTCCGTCGAGGCGGGTGGCGATGACGGTTTCGGGGTCGAGGGCGAACAGACCTGGGGCGAGGGGAACGAGGCGGCATTCGACTTCCGGCCCCGTTTTTCCATCGAGGGAGACGAGAACCCTGACGCTCGGTTTGTTCTGGAGGATGCCGGGCACGAGGAAGTTGATCTGGGTTGGGGAGACATACCAGATGGGGGCGGCGAGGCCGTCGACGAGGACGCGGACTCCCGTGCCGGGAAGAACAGTCGGCAGGAGACTGCCGTCGAGGTCGCTCGACGCGATGGCCCGGTTCGTGTAGGCCAGTTCCTTGCCGTAGATGGAAGCGAACGCGTTGGGAGCGAGGATGGGGAGCCCCGTGGCGGCGTGTACGACGGTGGCGGCTGAATATTGGGGAGCGAAGCGCTCGCCGCAGCAGAAGGCGAGCGGGAAGAAGATCCAAGGGAGCACAACAAAAAGAAGGTGGGCTTTGAAGGCCCACCTTCTCAGGGCAAGTGTGTCAGCGTGCGACAGAGAGGAAGACGTTGGCGGCGCTGCGGACGCCTCCGGTTTCGGCGACGATGGGATAATCGCCGTCGGCGAGACCGCTGGGGATGGTGATGTTGAACTGGTAGATGCCGGCCGAGACGAGGTTGCCCTTGCCGGGGAAGTCGACCACGGTTTCGCCGATGCGGATGGTGGGTTTGTCCGCGAGTGTGGGCGCCCCGGGAACGATGCGGTCCGTTGGCACCTCGGGGTCGGTATCTCCGAATCCCGTGCCAAAGAGCTGGATGGTTTCGCCGGGGCGCGCGGCGCGGGTCACTCTGGAATCCACGCCCACCTTTCCGAGGAGAGTGCCGTCGAGGGCCACCGCGGTGACGAACAGGCGGTTGTTCTGAGCGAAGGGGGTGTAGAAGGCAGGGGAAGCCTCGACGCGTTTGAGGGTGAAGGGAGGGCTATCGCCGGCTGGTGTTGTGACGACGACGCTCACGTCGCCATAGTCGTCATCGAGGGGGGCGAGCGCGTTGATTTGAGTGGGGCTGACGAAGAAGATGGGGGCGGGCTTGTTGTTGATCTTCACGCTCACACCCGAGAGTTCCGTGGGCAGGGAGGCTCCGGTGATGGCGTCGTCCCAGGTACGTGTGGTGGCGGCGAGGTTCTGGCCCACGATGGCAATCCACGTATTGGAGGAGATGCCGTTGGCGATGGAGAAGTTGAACGCGTCGGCGATGCCGCCGGAGGAGATGGCCGGCTTGGCTCCAGCGACGGCGGGACTGATGGTGAGGTTCGTGGTGTAGATGAAATCGCCGCTGTTAGTGCCGTCGTTGTTGGCGGCGTTGCCGGCGGCATAGAAGATGATGGGGCCGACGTCACTGTCGAGGGGAGTCCATTGGATTTCGAAGGTGCGGCCGGCGCGCTGGCCGGGGTTTGTGGCATTGACGCGATGTTCGGCGAACTCGACGGCGTCGGCTGGGCAAGGGGCTTCGGCCGTTCCGCTGAGTCCGCAGCGGACGCGGATGTTATCGTCGGGGGTAAGCGCGCCCGCTTTTTTCGTCTGGTCGCTTTGAATGCGCGCCGTTAACTGGAATCCCCAGCGCATCTGGTCAGGATGCTCGACTCTCACCTGGATGGTTTGCTTGACTCCCGGGGTGTAATTCGAGGCAGTGATGAAGACACGGCCGGGTCCGGTGTTTACGGGATTGCCGCGGTGGCAGGCGGTGCAATTGAGCCCGCCATCCACGGGCGCGCCGGTGCGCGCCTGTGGAGGTCCCGAGGAAAAAGCAAACATGAGCACTGGCGTTGCAGCCAGGCCACTGAATAGGAGCATCCTGACGTTACGAATCACATCTCACCTCTGTATTTGGATGTAAACGTTGGCCGAACTGGTCACGCCTCCGGTTTCCGCGATGAGCGGATATTCCCCGTCCGCAAGCGTGTCCGGAACGGTCACGTTGAATTGACATAGCCCCGCGGCCACCAGGTTTCCGGTGCCCGCGAACGTTGCGACGGTTTCCCCGAACCGGATGCGCACCGGTGTGGTAATGGCCGGCGCTCCGGAGACGATTTGGTTCGTGGGGGCCACCGGATTGGTTGCTCCAAAACCGGTGCCGAAGATGAGCACGACTTCGCCTGGTTTGGCGGCGCGCGTGACGCGCGGATCGCCGGCTCCTCCCTTGCCGACGTACGTGCCATCGAGGGCGACGGCAGTGACGTAGAGCTTGCCGCCGTCTCTTCCGAGGGTGTAGAAGGCCGGGTTGACAGCGGCGGCCTGGACGGTGAGCGGGTCACTGGAACCGGAGGAGTTCGCCACGACGACCTGGACTGGTCCGGCGCCGATGTCGTTGGGAGCGAGGACGTTGATCTGGCTGTCGTTGTAGAAATAGATGGTGGCGGGCTTGCCGTTAATGGAGACGCTGAGGCCGTCGAGGGTTGTGGGGAGTGTGTTGCCTTGGATGGCGGAGTCCCATGTTTTCAGGGTTCCGGGGGGGGCAAAGTTCCTGCCGTAGATGGCGGTCCATGCGCTGGGGGCGACGCCGGGCGAGCCGGTGAATGCTTCTCCGACACCGCCGGACGAGATGGCGGGCAGGTCCGGGCTGGAGGCCGGCGTTAGGGTGTAGTGGGCGGTGTAGATATGATCGCCGGTGTTGTTGTTATCGCCGTTTGCAGCGTTGCCCGCTACATAGACTTCCACGTTGCCCACATTCGTGGAGGGGGGAGTCCATTCGATGGTGAAGGAGTTGGTGGTATTGGGGCTGGTGTGTTCGATGAACTCGACATTGAAATTGGCGCGGCATCCGGTGGTTTTCATCACGCTCCCGTCGTCGCACAGGATTTGAGTAGCGCTGGAGAGGTTGGAGAAGGATCCGGCCTGGCCCGCGCTCGGATTGCCGGCGAGGCGCGCCGTTGCCTGAAAGCCGTAGCGCCGCGCCGCCGAGTCCGTAATGGTCACGGTCCACTGCTGTTTCACACCGGGGCTGTAGGTGAGGCCATTGGGGAAGGTGATGGCAACGCTACCGCCGCCGCCGTTGAGCGGGGTTCCGACGTGGCAGCCCAACTGATTGCAGGTCTGGTCGCCGGGCGCGCCGGTGTTCCTCGGGTCGGGGCCGGTGGAGTAGGCGTAGAGCAGGATGGGAATGGCCGCGAGGGCGAACAGTTTGCCTGCTAAGATTTTCTGGTTCCTCGAAAAGGACATGGAATCGTTTTCCTAACCGGTATAACCGGGGAGAGGGAAGCATTCCTCAAACAACATGTCTGCTTAGACAGGATTTCCACTCGCCCCGGAACACCCAAGATTGTGATTGGTAGATGGACAGAGCCCTACCTTTGATAGAGATGAACACCGGATGGGGAATGGTTGTTGCGATTTCGCTTTTTCAGCGGGCGGCGTGAGGCTTGTTGAGGCAACAGCGCTTGAACTTGAGTCCGGAGCCGCAGGGGCAGGGTTCGTTTCGTCCGGGGCGTGGGGTGGGGCGGACAGGCTGTGTCTGCTGTTCGGAAGTGTTCGGTTGTGTTCCTTCCCGTGCCGGAGGGACTGTGGACCGCTGCGTGAGCGCCGCAAAGCGCGCGTGTTCGGCCTCGACGATGTGATCGAGGACGGTCTGGGCATAGCGGGTCTGGCGGTGGGAGAACTCGAGTTGGGCGAGGTTTTCGAGAGCCGCCTCGTCATCGGGGTGGTTGATCTTTTCCGGGAGATGCCAGCCCTGGTCAGGGAAGTGGGGGCGGTTGAGCACGGCGAGGGCGGCTCTGAGGCGAACGGAGGGGTGGACGGAGGGATCGTCGAGGAGGGTGTCGATGGTGTGGATGGCTTTGGCGGAGAGGTCGCGGACGCGGTCGCGGAGAGCGGCGACGTATTCCGCCTTGGCGTGATCGACGGCGGCGGAGAAGGCGGAGTTTTCCTTGAGCCAGGTGTAGACGGTGGTGCGGCCGACACCGGAGGATTTGGCGGCGTGGGAAAGGGAGGCTCCCGAGGCGAGGGAGAGGGCGACCTGAGCCTGGGCGGGGCTGAGGCCGGCGTAGAGTGTGTCTTCCATGCTGGCCTGAAGGTAGCATGGCGGGTTGGGGGCATCCGGCAGGAGCGGGTGTAAGTCTTTTGGGTTCAACGCGAATTTTTTTCTGAAGGGTGTGACTCCCGGAGTTAAAACAGCGGATTCCGTTGATGGATTATCTGCTGCAACATGATTGGCAACCGCAACAAATGCGCCGCAACGGGACAAGCGCGGTGGGATTGTGTCCTCCGCACAAGGAAACGCGGCCGAGTTTCGTGGCGGACAGCCGCCAGAACCTGTTTTACTGCCATGGATGCGGGCAAGGAGGAGATGTAAGCGATCCTCGCGGTCCGGACCCATCGAAACGCCAGTTCACGAATTGCGTCTGCATGGAAGCTCCGTTTTTGAGATATCGTGGGCTGCATGCAGAGATCACGCTACCGGGCGCGGCTGCTTGCCGGGTTCGCCTTCCTTGCCCTGATGCCGCCGGCGCATTCGCCGGCCCAAACAGGCAAACCTGCGCCCGGTATGCTCCGCGCCTACCTGCAGCAGATCGCCATGGAGCAACTCGCCGCGCGCAAGCAGCGGATTGCCGCCATCCGCACCCCTGCGCAGTTCGAGCAGCGGAAGGCCGAGGTGCGGCGCCAGTTGCTGGCCATGATGGGCGGACTCCCCGCCGCACGCACGCCTCTCAACCTGCGCAAGGCAGGCACCCTCCCGCGCGACGGCTATCGCGTCGAGAAGATCATCTACGAAAGCCTCCCCAACTTTTACGTCACGGCGAATCTCTACATCCCGGAAACCGGGAAGCCTCCCTATCCCGCCATCCTCCATCCCACCGGCCACAGCCTCTCGGCCAAGGCAAGGGCCTTTTACCAGAACATCAGTCTCGGCCTGGTAAAGAACGGCTTTGTTGTTCTCACCTATGACCCGACAGGACAAGGCGAACGCCGGATTTTCCATGACCGGGATCTGGGCGATTCGAAAGTGGGAGGCACTACCGTCGAGCACGAGATGGTGGGCATTCAGAGCCTGCTCGGAGGCGAGAGCATTGCCCGCTACATGGTCTGGGACGCCATGCGGGGAATCGATCTGCTCCAGTCGCTTCCTTACGTGAATGGAAAGCGGATCGGCGTTGCGGGATGCTCCGGAGGGGGTACACTGACTGCTTACGTCGCGGCGGTCGATGCGCGTGTCGAGGCCGCTGCCCCGGCCTGCTACATCACCGATTGGGAGGACCAGCTTTTAGGCACCGGTCCCCAGGATGCCGAGCAGCAGTTTCCCGATCAGTTCAAGAACGGACTGAATCACGCAGACCTGGTGGAAGCCTTCGCTCCCAAGCCGTACCTGATCGCCTCCACCACCGAAGATTTCTTCCCCATCGCCGGATCGCGCAAGGCCTTCGCCGAAAGCAAGCGCATCTATGAGATGCTGGGCGCGGCGGATAGAATCTCCACCTTCGTTGCGCCCGGCGGCCACGGCGTCCCTCCTGCGCAGCGCGAAGCCATTGAGAAGTGGATGAGCCACTGGTTGAAGGACGCCCCCGCGCGTTCTCCGGAACCCTCCTTCCAGACAGAGCAGGAAGAGGACCTGCTCTGTACGCCCTCGGGACAACTGGCCACCTCTCTCGGCGGAGACACGCCGAGCACGCTCAACGTGCGCAGGCTCTCCCAACGAACGCCGCCCCGGCCTCGCCTCGGCTCCACGAAAGACGTCGATGACTTGCGAACCCGTCTCCGGGGCGAAATCGTCCGGCTGACGCGCTATCAGCCTTCGAAGAACTCGCTGAACATCCGTTCCCTCGGCGAAACAGATCGCGGCGGCTACCGCCTCACGAGTCTCACGTACGAAACCGGTCCCGGCCGCATCATTCCCGCGCTCCTTGCCGAACCCGTTCCCGAGCGGTCGCGGAAGAAAACTATCCTCTACCTCGATGAGCGCGGCAAGTCCGCCGCGGCTGCGAAGGAGGGCGACGTGGAGCAACTCGCGCGCCTCGGATACACCGTGCTGGCCCCCGATCCGTCCGGCGTGGGCGAGACTGCGTCTCACTGGGATGGCTATTCGCAAACCTGGTTCGGGCAGGGCAAAGTCACATGGCTTGCGCTCATGGTCGGCAAGACCATGGTTGGCCTGCGAATCGACGACATCCTGCGCGGGCTGGATTTGTTGGAGGAAAAGCATCTCCTGTTCGACGGCGAGTGCACTGCCTTTGCCAGGGGTTACCTCGGCGCGGACCTGTTGCAGGCCGCCGTGCTCGATTCCCGTATCTCCGCCGTGGATATCGACGGCGGTCTGCTCTCCTATGCCGCTATCGCACGCGCGCCGGTCCATCGCCGCGTCTTCGATGAGGTGATTCCGGGCGTCCTCGGAAGATACGACCTCCCCGACCTCGCCGCCGCCATCGCCCCCCGCCCCCTCTGGCTTGTCAATCTGCGCTCGCCCATGGGCATGCCGGTCTTCCTGCGTGAGGCCCGTGCCGAGTATGGGTATGCCGATTCAGCATACGCCGCCGTTGGGAAGCCGGATCTCTTCCGTGTGGGCCTGCGCCGCGAAGATGAGGAGATCGCTGGCGCCTTTCCGGCTTTGCGATGACTGCGCGGTTCCACTTGACTGTCTGTTGCCTGGTCTCGTCTCCGGACAGCCATGCGCCGGAAGACCTTAGAGCCAGGAACGAAATAAACTTTACGATTTGGTGGGCCGAGGACAGAGGTCGTAGTTCCATTCTCCGTGGAAAGTATGACGCTGCAGCGAGAGCGCTTCAATTTGCGCATCGGTGACCTCAACGCCGGTGGGGTAAGATGCAGGGTC
>JADLBG010000081.1 GCA_020847895.1 Bryobacterales bacterium | reverse complement strand
ATGATCCCGTCACGCGCAGTCAGATGGCGTCATTTCTCATTCGCGGGCGGCTGGCGGTGCTTCCTTCGCAGCCTTTCGCCTTTCCCAACAATTTCGCGTTCAGCGATGTTCCGGTGAGTTCGCCGGCATATCCCGCCATCCAGAAAATGAAGGAACTCGGCATCACGTCGGGCTGCGCCGCTACTCGGTATTGCCCTGATGACACCACCACTCGCGGGCAGATGGCTGTCTTTCTGGTGCGGGCATTTCTGACTCCGTAGTCCGGTTTGGCGCGAAACTTCCTTTGCCGGCGGCGCGTTTGTATTGTTATGTGGGATAAAATAAGGCGAGGTAAATTGACCGTGCATCTGTTGCTGGCTGGTCTGAGCGCCGTCGTGCTTTTCGCGCAACAGGAACCGGCGGCCGCGCCCGCGGCTCATCCGGCAATACCCGGCGAGTATAACGTCGAGCCTGGTACGCGGATCCCCCTAAACCTGATCAACAGCGTGAGCACACGCAATGCCGCCGAGGGCGACCGCGTCTACCTGGAGACTGCCTTTCCCATCGTCATCAGCGGCAGAATTGTCATTCCTCCCGGCAGCTACGTGGCCGGCACGGTCACCCAGGTGAAACGTCCCGGACGCGTGAAAGGAAAGGGGGAATTATACATTCGCTTCGATTCGCTGACGCTCCCCAACGGTGTCACCCGCGATTTCCGGGCCCGCATCAGCGGCCTCGATGGAAGAGGCACGGAAGACCTCGACCGCAAGGAAGGCAAGGTCATCAGTGAGGGGAACAAGACCGGCGACGCGCGCACGGTAGGCGAAACCGCCGTTACCGGAACATGGATTGGCACGGTGGCGGGCGCCGCCGCGGGACGGCCGGGCTTGGGGGCCGGGATGGGAGCCGCCGCCGGGGCAGCCGCGGGAATGGTAGGGGTGCTGCTGTCACGCGGACCAGACGCGATCCTGGCAAAAGGGACCACGATCGAGATGGTACTGGACCGGTCGCTGTACTTCGAGGATTCGGAACTCGATTTCACGAACGGGATGAGAAGAGTACCGATTGACGGGGGCACCGGTGCGGGGAGAGGGGGCCGGGAGAGTGGAGTGCCGGGGATAGGGAGGCGAACGGGGAGGGGGATCCCGTAGGGAGTGATTCAAACATCAATTTTCGCCTTTATTTCGTAATAATTCCTCTTCGAGCAGTACGGTAAAGGCCCCTGGTACTCTGAGGCTAATGTCGATTCAAGCATAGGTACTAATCTGTTTTGAGAATTGCGGTCTATTTTACCCGCCCCGTCGTGCCGATATGATCACTACGAGACGATGGAACCCGGCACTCTCGAACTTCAGATCTTCGTCAGCCTGATCGTGATTCTAGGAACGGCATTCGTTGCCCTGATTTGCGACTACCTCAAGGGCAATAATGAGCACCTGCGGGAACACAATGTCGAGCTGCGGGTACGCCGGGAAGAGCAGGAAAAGCAAAAGGTAACAGAGGCGCAGCTTGGGGCGGTCGAATGGCTGCGGCATCTGATGGGGGCAGGACATCTGGTGGCAGGGCAGAAACAGCCGGCCCGGACATTTGCGGCGCGGCAGGGAGCCCGGCCGAAATCTGTTCCTGTGACGGCGCGGGCAGCCGATTGGCCCGTGACTGTGGAGTCGAAATCAAAGCCGGCACCGGCGGTGGAGGAGGTTCCAGTAGGGGCAGCCGTTGAGAACCATCCGTCTTCCACTCGTCCGCATACACTCCTCGAATCGCTTCCAGTTCCCGCGTGGATAAAGAAGGAGCATGAGGAGAAGCTTGCGGCGAAAGTGCAGCGTGAGGAGCCACCCTCTGATCGGGCGGCTGGGCAGACGGCTGGGCCGAAGGAGACAATCTCTCTGGTTCCGCCTCCGGCGTCGGTTCAGGAAGTAGTTCCACCGCTGGTGACCAAGCCTGGGGCCAAACACGATGGTTTCTGGACATATCGGGGCCTGCTGGACCGGGTGGTGGCGGCGACGGGCAAGTCGTCGATTCCGGCTGAGGATGCGCCTGTTGAGCAGGCGCGGGTGCTGGAAGAGAAACAGGAACACAGGATTGTAGAGGAGGTGGCGCTGGCGCCGTCCGGCGCAGCCGCTATTTCCACTGTGATCATGGAGATGCCGGCACAGCCTCCGGCCGAAGAGACTGCGGACCCCGTCCTGGAACGGGCAGAAGAGCCATTTGAGGAATCGAGGGTGTTTGAGGGGGATCTCGAGTTAACGCTGGAAGCCGGACCAGTCGCGCCCACAGTGGAGGTGGAGATCGAAGAGGAACTGGAACCGCCGTCACAATCCATGGCTGCTGGTGAGTTCTCAGCCATTCCGGAGCTGAATCTTCCCCCTGGCTACCACGACCGTTCTGTCCTGACCAGCTACCTGCAATCCACCGATGTTTTGACCGGCGTAGTAGTGGCTATTGGAATTAACGACTATAGTCACCACCGCGAGAAAATGGGACCGGCCCCGATGCAGGAGTTGATGCAATCCGTGGAAACCATGGTGAGCGGGTTGCTGCGCGAAGGGGTCGATTTCGGCTGCCGTTCCGCGGAGGACGAGTTCATCCTGGTCTTCCCGAAGGAAACCGGAGCAGAGGCCCAACGTCGTCTCACCGCCATCTCTGAACGGCTTTGGAACTTCCAACTGCGATCACTGAGTAATTTCTCGGTCCTCTTCAGTTGGGGCGCCGTCGAGGTACGCGGGGAGAGCCTTGCCGACTCAGCGGCTTCGGCCAGCGAGCGGATGTACCAGACCAAACGCAACCGCAAGACCATCTCGATGGATACCCAGCGCCGCAAACTGGCCGTGAATCTGTAGCGTTACCCTGCCGCTCTTTCAGCGCTGATTGCTATAGTGTCGAAGTAACCTAACCTAAGCATGAGCGGCGGAAAGAAACCGGCTGGAACGGCCTCAACCTCGTCTTCGGATATTGGCGCACTGCTTGATTCCAAGCTCACCTGGCTGGTGATCGCCGTCATCGTAGTCTTGCTCGGGGTCCAGCTCCGGCATGCCTCTCTGATTCACCTCAATCCGGACGAAGCCCTCCACTATCAGCTTGCGCATCAGACAACGCTCTACCAGGCCTACCTCGAAAACAACACAAATGCTCATCCGCCCCTGCTGATTCTACTGCTCCATTTCTGGCTGAAGCTCAGCACGGCGGAGTGGTTCCTGCGGCTGATTCCCATTTCCGCCTACTGCGGCATGATCTGGTTCGCCTGGCGGTGGGGGGCTCTGGCGTTGAACCGGGAAGCGGGCTTCACGCTCGCCATGCTGCTCGCGTTCACACCGTCCATTTTCAACCTGGCGACTGAGATCCGCCACTATATGCCGGTTTTCTGCTTTGCCTTGGCCTCGCTCTACTATTTCGAACGCGCGGTGGAAGAGGCGTCTTCCAAATGGATGGCGGTCTCGGCAGCAATGCTCGCCCTGACGATTCTCTCGGACTACTCCGCGGTCTGGTTCACGGCCGGGTTTGGGGTTTACACCCTGCTGCGGGTGTGGAGAGCCGGACTGCCCGGCAAAACGCAGCTTGCCTGGGTTGGCGGCCAAGCCGGCGCGACCCTGCTCTACCTTGTTCTCTATGTCACTCACATTTCGAAGCTGCGGGACGCGGGGATATCGAGAGAGGCGCGCGAGGGGTGGCTTGGCGCCATGTATTGCGCGCAGGGTTGTGACGCCGCAAGCTTCCTGAGCAGGCACACCGCCGGATTGTACAGTTACGCCTTCGGCTCGCCGTGGGAAGGGCTCATCGGCGCCATGCTGGCAATGGCCGGCATTGGCTTCCTCTTCGAGCGTTACCCGAAGGGCCGGCCGCTGATTGCCGGATCGGCCGCGGCGTTCCTCTCGTGCATGGCCGCGGCTGGGGGAGGGCTCTACCCTTATGGGGGAACAAGGCATAGCCTGCCTCTTTTCCTGTGGATTGCCGCCTGTGTTGCCGCGGCGGCTGGAGTGGCGGGGAAAGGAAGGCTCCCCCTGTTGCTGGGTGGGATTGCGGTGATCATTCCCGTCTGGCGGCTGGCGGCGCTGCCGGAAACCCAGGTGCTGCCCGTGGCCGAGCAGCGGCGCGAGTTCGCCGTGGATGCGGTTGGCTATCTGAGGGAGAAAGTCTCTCCAGGAGGCATTGTATTTGTCGATTTGCAGAGTATTCTACTGCTGCTCTTCTACCACAGTCCCGATGTCTACCCGAATCCAACTCGCGGGCACTTTTGGGATTACAACCTTGATGGGCTCCACGTCGTGATGGCGCCGGAGTGGTCGCTCGATCCCACGCCCTTCGTGGACGAATTGAAGGTCCTGAAGCAGACCTACCACCTCGAGAAGGGCGCCGAAGTGTGGGTTTTCGACGGCGGCTGGGGGAGCCCCATCAGCCGCATGCTCAACGTGCAGTACAGCGGCACGGTCCTGCCCGAACTGGCGGAATTCGGCGAGCACTTCGCGGTATTCCGAGTGCCCAATTGACCAACCCGCATGCGGCTTCCTGCTAAACTCAAAGAATTCAGATGGCATCTTCCACGGCAGTAGGGAAGGCCCGAATTCGGGAGCCCATACCGGGCAAGGGAGCGGTCATGACGGCGGCGAGCCCGGACCCTCGGGCGCTGAACCACGGGAAGAAGATCGGCATTCTGATTGTCGCCTACAACGCGGTGACCACGCTGGCGAAGGTGTTGAACCGCATTCCCGCCGACGCCTGGGAGAACGTTTCCGAAGTCGCGGTGATGGATGACGCCAGCCAGGATTCCACCTATGAACTGGCGCTCGGCTACAAGTCCGTATCGCAGCTTGACAAGCTGCATGTCATCCGGCACCCGGAGAATCTGGGGTACGGAGGGAACCAGAAGGCAGGCTACCGCTACTTTCTCGAACGTGGATTCGATGTGGTGGTGCTGTTGCACGGCGACGGGCAGTATGCCCCGGAGATTCTGTCGCATCTCTACCATCCCATCGTCACCGGACAAGCCGACGCCGTTTTCGGTACGCGCATGATGAAGGACTACGGCGGGCCGCGCCAGGGCGGCATGCCGTTTTACAAGTACATCGGCAACCGGATTCTCACGACGATGGAGAACCGCGCGCTGGGCCTCAACCTGACGGAATTTCACAGCGGATACCGCGCCTACAGCCTTCAGGCTTTGGAGCAGATTGATTTCTTGCGCATGACCGATGATTTCCATTTCGACACGGAGATCATCATCAAGCTCCATCATCAGGGGATGCGCATCCACGAGGTGCCCATACCGACCTATTACGGCGGCGAAATCTGTTACGTCAACGGCATGAAGTACGCGCTCGACGTGACCAAGGCTGTGCGACGCTACCGGCGCACCGTACAATCGCTCGAAAGATTTCCCGAGTTTGCCGAATATTGGACGCACTACCCGGTAAAGGAAAGCAGGTACTCGAGTCACTACTATCTGAGGAAGTGGGTTGGATCGCAGCAGGCGGTGCTGGATGTTGGCTGTGGGGAAGGGTTTCAGGCTCAGGAGGTGGGGCGACTTGGCAATGAGGTGACCGGCATCGACGTGGTGGAATCCCCCCGGAAAGGGGAGGCCATGCGGCAGTACATACGCGCCGACTTGAGCAAGGGGCTTGCGCCGCTGGTTCCCCAACTCGAGCAGAAGGCGTTCGACAAGATCCTGTTGATGGACGTGATCGAGCATCTTCCGGACCCGGAACGGATCCTGCGGGAGGCGAAAGAACTGCTGTCACCGAAGGGACAGATCATCGTCTCCCTGCCGAACATCGCCAACATCACTGTGCGGCTCTCCCTCGGTCTGGGCCGGTTTGAGTATACGGACCGGGGCATCCTGGACAGGACGCATCTGCGCTTTTTCACTCGGAAGTCTGCCCGGCGGATGCTGGAGAACTGCGGGTACCAGGTGGTCCGGCAGACGATGACCGTAATGCCCATCGAATTGGCTGTCGGTCTTTCAGCGAAGAACCCGCTGATGCGGATGGCCACGGCGGCGCTCGGGGTGATCACGAAACTGCTGCCGGGGTTGTTCGGTTATCAATGCATGTTCGCCGTCCGCCCGAAACAGTGAGCGCGTCGCAAATGTAAAATCTCACCTTGCCCCGCTGCTAAAACTAAACCTGAATTCCGAAGTTAGAGATCCTTTCGCGTCACTATGACATCCTTTTGGTGCGCTCGCGACGGTCAGGTCTGAAGCACCGGATCGGACTTCGGCGAAGTTGGAAATTCACAGGCCAGGAT
>JADLBG010000080.1 GCA_020847895.1 Bryobacterales bacterium | reverse complement strand
CGGGCATGGATTCCGGCGTCATCGTCAAGGGATTCCGCAACGAGTTCGGCATGATCATCGCCAACGGCCAGGGCAGCATGAAGGGACAGATCTTCCGCATCGCCCACCTTGGCTACTTCGATTTCGCGGACTTGTTCGCCGTCATCGGCGCACTCGAGTTGATCCTGAACGCCAACGGCTTTGCGACGCCCTACGGAAAAGGCGTGGCCGCCGTGCAGACGGTCTACGCGGAAGCGGCATTCGCCAAGGAGACGGTCGGAGCCTGATGAAAATTCTTGTCGCGGAACCAATGTCCCCGGCTGCCGTGGGGAAGTTGCAGGCACAGCCGGGCTGGGAAGTTGTCGTCTCGAATCCGAAAGAATACGCGGCGCATCTCGCCGATTGTGACGCGTTGTTTGTGCGCAGCGCGGTCAAGGTGAACAAAGACGTGCTGGCCAGGGCAGCCAAACTGCGCGTGATCGGCCGCGCCGGCGTCGGCGTGGACAACGTTGATCTTGCGGCTGCCAGCGCGGCGGGCGTGGTTGTCATGAACACGCCCGGGGGCAATGCCGTTTCCGTGGCCGAACACACTCTGGCCCTCATGCTCGGCATGGCGCGCTCCGTGCCGCAGGCTTCCTCATCCACCGCCTCGGGCAAATGGGAAAAGAAGAAATTCCTCGGCAATGAACTGCGCGGCAAGACTCTCGGCGTGGTGGGCTTGGGGAGCATCGGGAGGGAAGTGGTCCGCCGGGCGCGCGCCTTCGAAATGCGCATCCTCGGTTCGGACCCTTACGTCAGTTCGCAGTCCGCCGCCGACATGAACGTGGAACTCGTTCCTCTCGACGCACTGCTCGCATCGAGCGATTACATCTCGATGCACGTCGCACTCACGCCCGAAACGCGCAAAATGTTGAACAAGGATGCGTTCGCCAAAATGAAGAACGGCGTCCGCATCGTCAACTGCGCCCGCGGCGAACTTGTCGACGAAGCGGCGCTGCACGAGGCGATGACCTCCGGCAAGGTGGCCGGCGCCGGGCTCGATGTCTTCGATCCGGAACCGCCCGCGGCGGACAATCCGCTCCTCAAATCCGGAACCCTGCTTGCGACTCCGCACATCGGCGGGTCCACCGAGGAAGCGCAGGAGATCGTCGGCATCCGCATCGTCGAGCAGGTCATCGACTACCTCCAGAACGGCGTGGCCATCAATGCGGTCAACATGCCCGCGCTCTCCCCCGAGCAGTACAAGACCCTTGGGCCCTACGTGGAACTCGCCGAACGTCTGGGCAACTTCGTGGCCTATGCCGCCACCGGCCATCCGAAGACCGTGCGCATCACCTACTCGGGACGCATTGCGGAGTTGAATACCGCCCTGCTCCGCAACGCCGGCGTCGCCGGAGTGGTCAACCGCTCCACTTCGCGGCGCGCCAACCTTGTCAACAGCATGGGGCTTGCCGCCGAACGCGGCTGGAACGTGGTGGAAAGCCACGATCAGCGCACCGGCCACATGGACTCCATCCGGCTGGAACTCGAAACGGACAAGGGAAACACTTTCGTCGAAGGCGCTGTCGTGCTCGGACGCCCGCGTCTGTTGACGATCGACGGTATCTACTGCGAAGCCATGCTGAGCGGCCACCTGATCTACATGATGAATGAGGATGTCCCCGGAGTGATCGGTCACGTCGGCAACGTGCTCGGCCGCAACAAGGTCAACATCGCCAACTTCGTTCTCGGCCGGGAAGAAAGCGGCGAATCCGGCAAACCGCTGAAAGCCATCGCCCTCGTGGAGACAGACGAAGCGGTGTCCGAGGCGCTGCTTGCGCAGTTGATGGAAAACCCGGCGGTCAAGTCGGCCCGGGTGGTCGAGTTCCGGTAACCGGGGCGATGAAGCTCACGCTATACATGCTCGCCCTGGCGGCCGCGCTGTCCGCCCAAAGTAAGGTCGAGCGAGTCAAGGTGCACGGCCAGTCCCTCGAGGGAAATCTCGAAGGTGACTCGCCCAGCCGCGACGTCTCCGTCTACCTGCCCCCTGCGTATCAATCCGGCCCGGCGCGCCGTTTCCCGGTTCTCTACATGCTTCACGGCTTCACCGACGACGATGCGCGCTGGTTCGGCTTCCGCAAACATTGGATCAACCTCCATACCGTGCTCGACCAGGCCCTGGCGGCCGGATCGCGGCAGATGATCGTTGTCATGCCGAATGCGTTCACCGCCTACCAGGGCAGCATGTACTCGAGTTCCATCACCACAGGGGATTGGGAAACGTTCGTCACCCGGGAACTGGTCGCGTTCGTTGACTCGCGCTATCGCACGCTGCCCGATCGGGCAAGCCGTGGAATTGCCGGGCACTCCATGGGAGGCTACGGGGCGATACGCCTCGCGATGAAGCACCCGGAAGTGTTTTCCGCCGTCTACCTGATCAGTCCCTGCTGCCTGGCGCCGCAAACAGGCAGGAGGCCCGTGGCCGCGGCGGAAGCGATCAAGACCCCGGCAGACCTTGCGTCCGCGGACTTTCTCACGAAGGCGATGATTGCTTCGGCAGCGGCGTGGTCGCCGAATCCGAAGAACCCTCCGCTCTTCCTCGACCTTCCCTACAAAGGCGGCGAAGCACGCCCGGAGATCTTTGCCAAATGGGCGGCCAATGCCCCGCTCTCCATGATCGACCAATACATCCCGAATCTGAAACGGCTCACGGCCATCGCTTTCGACGCGGGGCGCGATGACACCGGGATCGCCGGCACGATCCGCACGCTGGACGCGATGCTGAGCGATTACGCGATTGATCATGTCTATGAGACCTATGACGGCAATCACACGAATCGTGTCGCCGAGCGCATCGAGAATAAAGTGATGCCGTTCTTCTCGCGCCATCTTTCATTCCCCAAGTAGAGCAGGCAGGCGAGAAGCTTATGCACTAAGCCGCTGATTTGGCATCATACCTGCTACCATCACCGGCATGGCGAATCCACAACCTGCTTCCTGGCGCGAGCGGCTGTACCCAATCATTTTTCTTTCGAACAATCTGATCAGCCGGATCGGCGTGATCCTGGTAACCGCGGCGGCGGTCTTCTGGGTTTTTCTTCTGCCCAGTTATCTCCAAGGCGAAGCGGCAAGCGCCTATCTCGGAATTCTGCTTTTTCTTGCCCTCCCCAGCGGCTTCTTTCTCGGCCTCGCGCTCATACCCATCGGTATCGTCCTCTACAGACGGCGTTTAGGCGGAACACCCGCCATCACAACCGAATTTCCCGTCCTCAGTTGGAGCAATCCGTCCCTGCGGCGTTTGATCATTTTCATTGGCGTGGTGACGTTCGCCAACATGTTGATCGGCGCCAACCTCACCTACCGCGCCACCGCCTACATGGAGAGCGTGCAGTTCTGCGGACTTACCTGTCATACGGTCATGAAACCGGAATATACGGCGTATCAGAACTCGCCGCATTCCCGGGTAGAATGCGTCAAATGCCACATCGGTCCTGGGGCTTCCTGGTTCGTAAAAAGCAAACTATCCGGTCTCGGGCAGGTGGTTGCCGTCGCGCTGAACAACTATGAGCGGCCGATTTCGGTTCCCGTGGCCAACCTGCGCCCGGCGCGCGAAACTTGCGAGGATTGCCATTGGCCCGATAAGTTCGGCGGCGACCGCCTGCGCGTGCTCACCCACTTTAGCGACGAAGGCAAGATGACGAAGTCCGTGTTGTTGATGCACATCGGCGGCGGCGGCGCGCGCGGCGTCGGCATCCACACCGCCCACGTCGGCAAAGGCGTCCGCATCCGCTATGCGCATTCCGATTACCAGCGCCAGAACATTCCGTGGGTGGAATACAGCCGCAACGGGGAGAAGCGCGACTTCTTCGCCGCCAAGGCAAAGAAGGAAGATATCGCGAAAATGGACGTGCGCGAAATGGACTGCATGGATTGCCACAACCGCCCCAGCCACAGTTTCGAGACTCCCGAGGGGGCGCTCGACAGGATGATGGCCGCCGGAGTTATCGCGCCGGACCTGCCCGGGATCAGGAAAACCGCGCTCGAGATCCTCAAGAAAAACTACGCCTCCACCGCCCAGGCCGAATCCGAGATCCCTGCCGCCCTCGAGCGTTTCTACAAGGAAAAGAACGCGGATGTCTACTCCAAACGCCAGGCCGCCGTGCAATCCGCCGCCAAAGGCGCACTGGCCCTCTGGAGCCGCAACGTCTTTCCCGAGATGAAGATTACCTGGGGAACCTACATCAACAACATCGGGCACAATGACTTCCCCGGCTGCTTCCGCTGCCACGACGGAGAACACAAGTCCACTGATGGCAAGGCGGTCGAGCAGGATTGCAACACCTGCCACTCGCTTCTCGCCATGGACGAACCCTCTCCGAAGATTCTCACGGAACTGGGCATCGACTGATTCCTCTCCTTTGGCCCGGGCCGCGCGCCGCTATTCCGCCGCGCGAGCCCCGCCAATTTTTCTTCTTTCGGTTGACAATCTTCCGCCCGCTTTTACGCGTTATAATACAGAAGCTTTCGAGAGGAGCCTTCATTTGACCCTGCGAGCCTTCACCTCCGCCTTGTTGACCATCCTGCTGGGCCTGGAGTTGCCTGCCGCGCGTGCCTGGGCGCAAGCACAAGAGCAGCCTCCTCCCTCTAAACTGAACCTCATCATTGTCGAGGGTGAGGGGGCCATCAACAACGTCAAACAGCGCAGCGTGCGCGAGCCGATCGTTCAAGTGGAAGATGAGAATCATAAGCCGGTGGCGGGGGCCAGCGTAGCGTTCCTGTTGCCCGGCAACGGAGCCAGCGGAAGTTTTGCGAACGGTTCCCGTCTGCTCACCGTGATGACCGATCAGAACGGCCGCGCCGTCATGAACGGCTTCAAGCCGAACAACGTGGCTGGACAGTTGCAGATCCGTGTTACGGCATCCTACCAGGGGCAGACGGCGACGGCGGTCATCACCCAGACGAACGTGATTGCCGCCGCGGTCGCGGGTGGCATTGCCGCTGGTAAACTGATTGCGATTCTCGCCGTTGTCGGCGGCGCCGCCGCGGCGGGAGTCGCCGTGGCCGTGACTCGGAACGGCGGCACAAGCCCGGGCACTCCGGCGCCCACCGTCATCAGCCCCGGAAGCCCCACCGTCGGGCCTCCGCGCTAGCCGGATTGGAACGTAATAAGGAGAGCAAGCCATGAAACTCGCATTCCTCACTGTAACAGCGGCTGCCGGTCTTCTCGCGCAGAACTCCGTCCAGGGACCGGTGGTGGGCTGGGTCTACGACTCCGCCAGTGAATCGGTTCGTTCCGTTCTGGGCATCCCCGGGGCCTCCACCATGGGAACCGGCGTGAACGCCGCCCGCGCCGCCGTCGCCGGCAATCGCGGCTATGCCATCGCCATGAAAGGCGACAACCGCCAACCGGCGCTGCTCGATCTGCGCACCGGCGAATCCAAAGACCTCGATGCCGCCGCCGGCGCGGACAGCGCCGTCTGGAGCGCTTCCGGCGCCGTTGCCGCGATCCTGTATCCTGATGCGAGCAAACTCATTTTGATGAAGGGTTTCCCGGAAGAACCGGCAGTGGCGCTCACCCTCGATCTTGCGGCCGAAGGCATGCCTCAATCAGCCTCCGTCGCCGACGACGGCGCCGGATTGCTGGCCGTCTACGATTCGGGCGTTCTCGTATTTGACGGCGACGGCAACCGCTGGAAGCTGAATTTCGAGGGGCATGCCCGCACTGCATCCTTCCTCGAAGGCTCTCACGATGCTCTAATCTCCGCCGAGAGCGGTGTCTGGCTCGTGAGCGACGTCACCGGCAGCGGCGCAAGCCGGCGTGTGTGGGAAGGCAACGCGGTGTCGTCCGCTGCTTCCTCGAATGGAAACCTTGCTCTCATTGTGAACAGCGACGGCGGCGTCACCGCCGTGAATCTCAAGACCGGCGATACCCGCACGGTCGATTGCGGATGCGTGGCCACCACGCTCTCCCGTATGTCTCAGGGTGTGTTCCGGATCAGCGAACTCAATAATGGACCCTTGTGGCTGGTGGACCTCAACGGCCAGGACCCAAGGGCGGTCTTTGTTCCCGCGGACGTAAAGTCCGAGTAGTCACCGAACCGCGCGCTTTACTACAGTAACGGAGAGTCACCATGCGTCATGGATGCATTCCGGGTCTTGTTGTCTCTATCGCTTTGGGGATCGCAGCGCCGTCGCTTGCGCAGGCACAGTCGATTTCCTTTGTTTCCCCGGACCGCGCCGTGGCTGGCAGTGGGCCGGTTCCCATTACCCTTTTCGGCAATGGGTTCACGAGTTGCACGAAGGTCCGCTTCAACGGCGCCGACCTTGCTTCCACGGCGGGAACCGGCACCTTAGCCGCGACTGTTCCCTCTTCGTTCCTTACCACTCCCGGCGTGTTCCCGGTGGGAGCGTTCTACTATCAGCAATCCGTAGTGGGGAACCAGATCATCTGCTCCACCAGCGGTACGCCCAGCACGAATACAGTCAATTTCACTGTCGTTCCGGTTCTCAATATCACTACGACCTCGCCGCTGCCTACCGCCACTGTCAATCAAAGTTATCAATTCAGCCTCGGCGCCATCGGAGGGCAGGCAGGCTACGTGTGGAGCCTCACTGCAGGCACGCCGCCTCCCGGCTTGACGTTCAGTTCCACGGGCATTCTCTCGGGAACCCCGACGGCCACTGGGACATTCCCCATTAGTGTCCAGGTACTGGACTGTGACGGCGGGACATTTGACGGGCCTTGCATTACGCAGACGGCGAGAGGTCAATTTTTCCTCAGGGTCAGTACGGATATCGTCATCACCAGTTCATCGCCGCTGCCCAATGGCGTGGTTGGCCAGAGTTACCCGCCGTTCACTTTCGAAGCCACCGGAGGCAATCCCCCGTACGCCTGGTCGTTTGGACAGGGCAGCGCCACCCTTCCCGGTCTTTCGCTCTCGCCGGGCGGCGTGTTAAGCGGCACTCCCACCGCGGGGGGGACGTTTAATTTCGTCGTAAATGCGACGGACTGCGGAGGAAGCCTTCAGCAGACCTGCAACCCCCGCACGCGCCCGAAGACATTCAGTATCACCATCACCTCCGGCCCCACCATTACTACTTCTTCGCCTCTTCCATCCGGAACCGCGGGGCAGGCGTACTTGCCTGTCACATTAGCGGCCGTGGGAGGCACGCAACCCTACACCTGGTCAATCCTCGTCGGCCAGTTGCCGGCCGGCCTTGCCCTCAACCCGGCCACCGGAGTCATCTCGGGTACCCCCACCACGCCCGGAACGTCCAATTTCACGGCTCAAGTGACGGACGCGCGGCAGCAGTCGGGCGCCCGTCCCTTCTCCATCACTATCGGCGGCAGCCCGCTCCAGATTCTCACCACCTCGCTCAACAGCGCCAGTGTGGGAGGCTCCTATTCGCAACAACTCACAGCCGGCGGAGGAGCGCAGCCCTACTCATGGTCCATCCCGGTCGGCCAGTTACCCGCCGGACTCATTCTGAACTCTTCCACGGGACTCATCTCCGGAACTCCCACCACGGCGGGCACATTCAATTTCACCGCTCAGGTGACGGACTCGCTGCAAGGGACCGCCTCGCGAACCTTCTCCATTCAGGTTGTTGCGTCGAACGCGCTTCAGATCCTGACTGCGTCGCTGAGCGGCGGCACGGTGGGCGTCCCTTACTCGCAGCAGGTTCAGGCCACCGGTGGCGCGCCGCCTTATTCATGGTCCGTCAGCGTTGGAGCATTGCCGCCGGGGCTGTCGATTGCAACGGTCAACAATTTCGGCGTGATCTCGGGGACGCCTACCGCGGCCGGCACGTTCAACTTCACCATTCAGGTATTCGACTCCCAGGAACACTCCGCCTCCCGAAACTTCACCATTGCGATCGGTTCCACGTCATTGCAGATCATCACCCCCTCGCTCGCCACGGGCAGCGTAGGCACGTTCTATTCGCAGGCAATCAGCGCCACGGGCGGCGTGCAACCCCTGACGTGGTCCGTGACAGCCGGTCAACCGCCGCCGGGCCTGACCCTGAACCCGTCCAGCGGCGTGCTTTCCGGGACGCCGCAACTCCCCGGAACCAACACGTTCACCGTGCAGGTGGCCGATTCCCAGGAACATACCGCCTCACGCAGTTTCACCGTACAGATTACCTCGGGTATCACGATTCAGACCACCAGTCTGCCGCAGGGACGCGCCGGGCAGTTCTATCAGCAGCTTCTGATCGCTACCGGAGGCTCGGGGACGCTCACCTGGTCTCCGCTCACGGCCCTGCCGCCCGGCTTGACCTTGAATTCCGCTACAGGGGTGCTGAGCGGCACCCCAACGCAGGCCGCCGATTTCACCTTGCTCATCCAGGTGCAAGACGCAACCGGCGCCACGGCTTCGCGCACCCTGCTGCTGAGCATCACCGCTTCGCTCATCATCAACACGGAATCTCCCTTGCCGTCCGCCACGGTGGGCGCGGCCTACAACGTCGCCTTCTCCGCCTCGGGCGGAATCACTCCCTTCCGCTGGGCGGCGCTGACTCCTCCCCCCGCCGGCCTGACTTTCGACACGCTGGGCAACCTCACCGGCACTCCCACGCAGGCCGGCGCCGTCACCTTCACGGCCCAGGTCACGGATGCCGTAGGCACAACCGTGGCGAAGGACTTCACGATCACCATCGGCCAGGGTTTTCAGATCACTACCCCGGGCCTCCCGAATGGCGCCGTCGGCCGGCTATACAACCAGACACTTAGTTCGACAGGCGGGCGCGCTCCCATCACCTGGGGGTTGGATAGCAGCGGCGGCCCGCTGCCTACCGGCCTGCTGCTGAATCCCACTACTGGAATTCTGAACGGCACGCCGACGGCCGCGGGTGATTTTACGTTCACCATCTTCGCCCTCGACGCCGATCAGCGGCGCGTCACGAAGACCTTTACTATGTCCATCACCGGGCAGTTCCAGATCACAACCACAACGCTGCCCAGCGGTGTGGTGGGAACAGCCTACTCCCAGACACTCACCACCACCGGCGGGCTGGGGACGGTCACGTGGTCCCAGCCATCCGGCACATTGCCTACCAGCCTGCAACTGAACACTTCCACCGGCGCCATCAGCGGGACGCCCAGCGAAGCCGGCGGGTTCACGTTCACGATTCAGGCAGCCGATTCCGGGAACCAGAAGGCGCAGCAAAGCTACACGATCGTCATCATCGCGCCGCTGAGCATCACCACCACTTCGCTGCCGAACGGCACGCTCAACGTAGGCTACAACGCATCGCTCGCGGCCACCGGGGGCGAAGCGCCGTACACCTGGACGCAAACCGGCCTGCCGGACGGGCTCACGCTCGATGCGGCAAGCGGAGCCATCAGCGGCACACCCACCAGGGCTGACAATTTCACGGTCACCGTCACGGTTACCGACAAAGCCAACCGTACGGCAACCCGTTCCTACGCAATCCGCATTAGCTCGGGACTGAGCGTCACGACATCGTCGCTGCCTCCGGGAACTGTTGGCGTCGCCTATTCCCAGACGCTTCAGGCTTCCGGCGGGGCGGCGGGGCGAACGTGGTCCGCCACCGGGAATCTTCCGCCCGGACTCACGCTGGCTGGAGCCACGGGCATCATCAGCGGTACGCCCTCTCAGGCGGGTTCGTTCTCCTTCACGGCGCGCGTTCAGGACAACCAAGGCAACACTGCCACCGCGCCGCTTTCCATCACCGTTGCCGCACTGCCGGTGAGCGGAATTTCCATCAGCACCGTGGGGATCAACGCAGGGCCAGGCGACCAACCGGGCATTGCAATCAAGTTGACCGATCCTGCTCCGGCGGATCTCACCGGCGCACTGACGGTGGCCTTCAAGTCCGACGCCGGCATCACGGACCCTGCCCTGAAGTTCTCCCTCGGCGAGCATCCGCGCTTCGTCATTCCACGGGGGCAGACCAATGCCACGTTCCCCGATGCGGCCGCCGGGCTGAACCTGGCGCTTGGCACGGTGGCGGGCACAATCACCATCACGCTGAACCTCAATGCCGGCGGCGTGGATGTGACACCCACTCCGGCGCCCACGCAGACCATCGTCATCCCCAAAGCCGCCCCGGTCATCTCGACGATGACGCTCTCGCGGAACGGCAACACGTTGACCATCGACATTACCGGATTCGCAACCCCGCGCGAAGTGACCTCGGCCGAAATCGCATTTACGCCGAAAGCGGGTACGACTGTCCAAACCACGAACTTTACGGTTCCTGTAACTTCGCAGTTCAACACCTACTACGGCAACGCGAGTAACGATCAGTTCGGCGGCACGTTCCGCCTGACGATTCCGTTCACGGTCACGCCCGACGCAACGGCCATCAGCGGAGTTTCAGTGACGTTGGTGAATTCAGCCGGGCGGTCGCAGCCGAGAAGCGGCACGTTCCCGTAGAGTTACTCCGGCACGCCCGCCAGCCAGTAGCCCGGACGCGTCCGCACCGTCAGGTTCGGCTTGCGCACGCTTACCTGGATGGCGTGCCAGCCGCCTTCAAGCTTATTGTTCGGGTTGTAGCTGATCAGATACTGGCTGTGCAGTTCTTCGCCGATCTTGCTCACGGCCTCTTCGAGAGCGTGCTGCGAAATGAAGCCGTATTCCCGCCCGCCGGTGAACTTCGTGAACACCTCCGCCGGATTCGAGACGAAGATGGCCTTCACCTGGCGGAAGATCTCCACAAAGGCCGGGAGCACATTGCCCGTGCCGGTGTACTGCGCCACGGTGTTCGGGGTGGCGAGGCTCCCATCCGGCATGTGCATGGCCGAGGGCGGAATGGGATTCGGCCGGGGAACCGGGGTCTTCGCGAGCAGCGTATTCAGGAAGCGGCTCATGTTGATGGTGTAGACCTGAACGTTATTCACTTCCGCAAGCAGCAGAGCCTCTCTCAGTTTTCCCTCGCTGCCCTTGTCGCGTGTCTCGCTGATGAGAAGGATAATCCTGCGACGGTCCTTGGGGCGGTGCGATAGCATCCGCACGGTGTCGTTGACCGCGTCAATCTGGCGGGCCGTGGAACTCCCCGGATTGATCTTTTCAAGCGCCGCTTTCACCTTCGCGCCGTCGGAAGTGAAATCCTGCATCACGCGAATGCGATGGTCAAACGCCACGATGGCGACCGTGCCCTGCTCGCCCACCACGAGGTTCTCGAGCAGCGGCCCGATCTTCCTGATCTTCGGCAGCACATCTTCAGTCACCGCGTCGGCCTGAATCACCACGGCCACGTCAATCGGCTGGAACGTGACGTCCACCTTGATGTCTTGTGGCTTGTCGTTGTCGAGGACGGCAAAATCCTGAGTCGTCAGCCCGTTGACGAAGTTTCCGTCCTTGTCCAACACCACCGTCGGGGCGATGACCACGTTCACAATAGTCCGGATGGTTCTCCCTTCTTCCTGCGAGGAAGCCGCCATCACCGATGCCATCAGCACCGCCGCGAGTTTCCTGGACATCTGTATTGTGAATGCCATCCAATCGCCTCCAGTTTCTTAATGGCCCGTCTTTCCGTCGAGCAAATCCACGATATGGGGCACTAATTTCACGATAGCATTGAGGGACTCGAGAGCCCCCTTGGGGGACCCGGGGAGATTGACAATGAGCGTCCGTCCCGCGGTTCCGGCGAGGCCGCGGGAGAGCGCGGCAAGCGGGGTCGATTTCAAACCCTCAAGCCGCATCAGTTCGCCGAGACCCGGAATCTCCTTCTCGATCACGGCCCGTGTCGCCTCCGGGGTTACATCACGCTCCGCCACGCCCGTTCCACCCGTGGTGAACACCGCCTGAAGTTGGCGCAGTCGGGCCAGTTCGCGCAACCGATCCGAGATCCGTTCGGCGTCGTCCGGAAGGACTTCCATCAACTCCACGGCCCAGCCTAAGGCCTCGATGCGCTCGCGCAGCAGGGGTCCGGACCGGTCCTCGCGCGTGCCTGCGTACGAGGAGTCGCTGATGGTGAGGATGCCGGCGCGGATCATTTCTGCTTCCTCCGGAAATCGCCGCTCTTGCCGCCCGTCTTATCGAGCAGGTACACGTCCTGGATCTCGATTCCCTTGTCGAGGGCCTTGGTCATGTCGTAGACGGTGAGAGCGGCCACGGAGGCCGCGGTGAGGGCCTCCATCTCCACCCCGGTCTGTCCGGTCGTGGCGACGCTCGAAACAATCCGCACGCCTTTTGTTTCCACCTTCGTTTCCACGTCCACGTGGCTGAGCATGAGCGGGTGACACATCGGGATCAACTCGCTGGTCTTCTTGGCCGCGCAGATGCCCGCAAAGCGCGCCACTTCGAGCGGGTTCCCTTTGGGATTGCGCGGCAACTCCGACAACACCCGTGGCCGGATGCGCACGAAGGCATGGGCCCGCGCCGTGCGCTTTGTCCCCGCCTTGTCCGACACATCCACCATGCGGGCCGCGCCGCTTTCGTCGTAATGCGATAGTTTTTTCATTGCAAGAGCACCGGCATCCATTCTCCGGCGGGCCAGAAATCGCGCTCCGCATCCACCACCAGGAATGCGTTCGCGCGCGCCATGGCCGGCACATCACTCGATCCCTGCCACGGTTCCGGCGTCACATGGCCGCCGTCCGCCGACACCACCGCAGGCAGAAACCGCGTCAACCCCGGCTTGTGGCGGAAGTCTCGAGTCAGCCTTGCCGAAAGGAACGGAAGTTGCGGCTCCACGATTCCACTGAGCAATTCCACCGCCGCGCGCGCGAAGATTTCGAAGGTCACCATGGTGGAGCCGGGATTGCCGGGCAGGCCGAAGAAAAACCTGTTCTGAACTCTTCCGAATACCAGGGGCTGTCCGGGCTGGACCAACACGCGGGTGAAGAAGAACTCCGCGCCGAGGCCGGCGAGCACCTGTTCGACAATGTCGTATTTGCCCGCCGAGACGCCGCCGGAAAGCAGCAGAAGATCTTCCCGTAACCCTCGTTCCACCAGTTCGCGCGTGTGCGCGTATACGTCGCGCGCAACCGGCAGCGGGCGAGGTTCGCCGCCCGCGTGTTTCACTTGCGCCGCCAGCGCCCAGGCGTTCGAATTCCTCACCTGGAATTCCAGCGGTGTCTGTACCGCGTCCACCACTTCATCGCCGGTGGAGAGAATCGCCACGGCCGGCTTGCGGTACACCGGGACCCGCAAGCAGCCGACGGTGGCAAGCATGGCGATGCGTGTATGGGTCAGGGGAAGTCCTCCGGTTACCACTGCGCGTCCGGCGCGCGCTTCGCTTCCCGCTGGATTGATGAATTCGCCCGGCTTGGCCGTACGTTCCGTTCGCATGAGGCCGCCTTCGCGCGTGGTGTGCTCCACCATGACGACAGCGTCGGCGCCGGCCGGAATCGGAGCGCCCGTCATGATCTCCACCGCCTGTTTCGGGCCTGCCTGGAGCGCGGATCTCTCACCCGCGCGCACCTCGCCAATGACTTCAAATTCTCCCGGCAGGTCTTCCGCGCGCACCGCGAAACCGTCACGCACGGAGCGCGCCACGGGAGGGTAGTCGCGATCGGCGCGGACGTCGCGCGCAAGCACGCGGCCGAGGGCGTCCTCCAATCCCACTTCCTCCACGATAGGCGTGAATTGCTGCTCGCGGACCCGGCGTAACACCTCTGCCCGCGCCTCCTGAAACGAAAAGGCCCTCACCACGCTAATTGTATCGTGGACTACCGTCCCGCCGATTCCACGGTCAGAGTCGGGTCAGCGCCCTTCCACGTCACGTCGGCCGTGGGACCGTAGGTGGCCACCACTTTCTTCCCCAGCAGCCGCAGATAAACCGTCAACTGCGTGCGGTGGTGCGCCGTGTGCAGGACGCGGCGCCAAAAGACCCAGATTCTCTCCCGCCGCGCATCGAAAAACGGCACGTCCTCGAGCCACCAACCGGCATCTCGCGCCGCAAGAAACGACAAGCGCGGCCGCGCCAGTTCCGCCACCCGAGCCGCGAAGGATTCCGGTATCTTTTCGTCAGGCAGCACTTTGGCCGGGGGCGGTTCCGGGACACCGAGGAACTCACTGAAGAACCGGCGCTCGGAGAGCAACTGGTGCTCCATGATCTTGCCCACGCTGCTCGACCGCTCGTGCGGCTGAAAGGTGAGGTCGGCGGGGCCGAACTCGCGCCATACGGAAACCACCTTGTTGGTTTCGCTCGCGTAGGTGTCGAGGACGTGCTGATAGGCGCGCTCCGCGGCCCTGGGAATCGCCTCTCCGGCAATCGCGGTGTATGGGTAGATCAT
>JADLBG010000079.1 GCA_020847895.1 Bryobacterales bacterium | reverse complement strand
CGTCCGGGAAACCAATACCATGCCGCAGTGGGCGGGCTCCTGCTGGTATTACTTGCGTTTCATCGATGCCTCGAACAAGGAGCGGTTCGTCGGCGCGGAGGCCGAACACTATTGGATGGGCTCGGCGGGCACTCCCGGCGGCGTCGATTTGTACGTCGGCGGCACCGAGCATGCCGTTCTGCATTTGCTCTATGCCCGCTTCTGGCACAAGGTGCTCTACGACCTGGGGCACGTCTCCACCCCGGAACCCTTTCAGCGGCTGGTAAACCAGGGCCTGATTCTCGGCGAGGACGGGCAGAAGATGTCGAAGTCTCGCGGCAACGTCGTCAACCCCGACCATGTCGTGCACGAGTACGGAGCCGACTCGCTGCGCCTGTTTGAAATGTTCATGGGACCGCTCGAGCAGGTCAAGCCCTGGAGCACACGCGGCGTGGAGGGGGTGAACCGCTTCCTCGGCCGTGTGTGGCGGCTGTTCTTCGAATCCTCCGATGATGGCGCCAACTGGACGTTCTCCTCGAAGGTGCGCGACATCACGTCCACCGCGCGGCAACTCAAGGTGCTGCATGAGACCATCCGCAAGGTGGGGGCCGACATCGAGTCGCTCTCGTTCAATACCGCTATCTCGCAGATGATGATCTTCGCCAATGAATTCACGGGAGCCGAAGAGCGCCCGGTGAGCGCCCTGGCGCCGTTCCTGCATCTGCTGAATCCCTTCGCCCCGCACATCAGCGAGGAGATTTACGAAGCGCTTCAACGGCGGTTCCCCGCGCTGCCGGCCGGGCCTCTGTCGGAGCTGCCCTGGCCGCGGTTTGAAGAAAAGTACCTGGTGGAAGACACCGTCGAAGTGGTGGTGCAGGTGAACGGCAAAGTCAGGGACCGTGTCACGGCGCCCGCTGATGCCGATGACGAAACCGTGAAGGCCGCGGCCCTGGCCAGCGAACGTGTTCGGGAACACATCGCCGGCAAGCAGATTGTGAAAGTCGTGGTGGTGCCGAAAAAGCTGGTCAACGTCGTGGTGAAGTAGGGGCCGAACCATAATAAACATGGCCATTGGTATGGCGACCGCCACGATCACAATCACCTTGGAAGCCGATCAGATCTGCTACGGAGGATTCGCGCTATCGTTTCCCAACTCCGATTGCTCCCCGGTCGTGCGTGGCATGCCCGGATTCGCTTCCGATACTCGTCTGCCCGTCTATTTGACGACGCCCCCGGCGCGACGAGGAGCCATGGGCGTGTTACGCTCGTTCACGCGCGGTATGATGCTGGTATGACCAGGTCGAAGATCGCGATCAGCTTGCCAAGGGATCAACTCGCGAGAGTCCACAGGGAGATCCGTGCCGGACGAGCGGATTCGGTTTCGGGTTATATTGCCCGGGTCTTGGCGGAGCACGAGAAGCGCGAGTCGCTGCGGGCGCTGCTGCGGGATTTGATCGAACACTATGGTGAGCCGGCTGCTAAGGACATCAAATGGGCAGAACGCGCACTCGCGCCGCGGCGGGGATAGTGCTCGACACCGGCGCGCTGATCGCCCTGGATCGCGGCGATAAGCGGATGATCGCCCTGCTCCAGCGGGCGTTAGCGCAAGGCCGGGCGGTTCGAGTGCCTACGGGCGTCGTGGGGCAAGCTTGGCGTGATGGTCGCGTTCAGGTTACCTTAGCGCGGTTCTTGCGGAGCGAGGAAGTTGAGGTTATTCCTCTTGACGAGCAGCTTGCCCGTGCCTGTGGAGAACTCTGCGGCGCCTCCAACACGCCGGATATCATCGACGCCTCGGTAGTGATGCTCGCAAGGGAGCGGCGGGACCCCATAGTTACAAGCGATCCGAATGATCTGCAGCGTCTGGATCCATCAGCCCAGATCATTCCTGTCTAAGCTTCGTGAATTCGAAGCGTACGAAGTGCCGGGCAGCATCGAAGCCCGTCCATGCCAGTCAGCGCACTTCGAAGTAGGATTCCTCGACGAAGTCCGACGGACGAATCATGTTCCGCCGCCGGTCGCCCCGCGCCAGCATCTTCACGGCGATGGCCGCCAGCAGCGCGATCTTGACGATTTCCAGCACGGAGTAAGCGGCATGAAAACTCCAAAACCGCGACCGCGCGGCGGAGGGGGCATCTTTGGGCACGAAATCGATCAACCGGCCAAGATAGGTGATCTCCGGGGTCAGCCAAAAATGCTGAAACAACAGCAGCGTCAGCACGGAACCGCACAACAGCAGCATTGCCTTGTTTCCGTTCGTGGCAAACAGCAGGTTGAAGGTGAGGAAAACGGCAAGCGCGATCTCGGCCGTTTCGTACCAATCGAAATAGAAGCGATTGAGCTCGGAAATCTGGTAGCGCAGCAGCGCGCGTACGCCGTCGTGTCCGAGAGAATCAATCGGTGATTTGGCCGCGTTTGACGGGGCGTCCAACAAACGATCCACGCCGTGGAAGTTCTGGATCGCAACGAACATCATGGCAACGGCCAAGCCTGTCCAGATGCCGAGAATCAGCGTCGAGAGTCGCCTGGTGTGCATGGTGAGGGAAACGTTACGATTGTACCTTAATATGCCACTGCGGCTCTTCACTGTCCTCGCCCTCCTGTCTGCGGGCGTGTGGGCCGCGGAGCGTTATAGCGTACAACAGCGCCCTGGCCCCTACCCGCTCCTCGTTCTGACCGATTCCGATGCCGGCGTCGAAGCTTCCGTCTCCCCGCGCGCCGGGGGCGAACTGTGCAGTCTCCGCTACCGCTGGAACGGCCAGTGGGTCGAGTTGCTCTATCGCGCCTGTGACTATGCGGCTCATGAAGGATGGCGCGGAAAAGCCCCCTTGCTCTGGCCCGCCACCGGCGCCACCGTTGGCGAGGGCGACGCGGATGGCAGCGGAAAGGCCGGACATTACCGCGTCGCTGGAAAAACCTACACCATGCCGTTTCATGGCTTCGCGCAAAACTATCCTTGGACCGTGGACGTGACTCACGCGGACAGGCGCGAGGCGCGTGCCCTCTTGTCTTTGGCGGATTCAGACGAAACCCGGAAAATCTACCCCTTCGCCTGGAGGCTCAGCGTCGAATACCGCCTGGTCGAGGGGCGCCTCTTCCTCGTCTACACCATCGGCGCTTCCATACAAAACAAGGCCGAAATGTTTTTTTCCATCGGCAACCACATGACCTTCCGTACGCCGTTCCTCCCGGGTTCAGACGCGTCCCAGATGCGTTTGGAAACCCCCGCCGCCTTCCAACTCGTCAAGAATGCCCGCAACCTTCCCACCGGCGCAACCATCAAGCCCGCCTTCCTCCCCGCCGCCGGTCTCAGCGCGCTTCCGGTGAAACAGGCCGTTCCCCTCGGCGGATACGCGGGCGATCCGGTCCTGTCCCTCACAGATCCCCAGGGGCTTCGCCTGCGTATCGAACACAGCGCGCGGCGCCTGCCCCGGCAGCCGTTTTTTCAATTCAACCTCTGGGGCGATCCCAAGGACGGATACTTCAGCCCCGAACCCTGGGTCGGCGCGATCAACTCCTTTCATACGAAGATGGGTTTAGTCACCCTGAAACCGGGAGAATCGTGGCGGTGGACGGTGGAGTTGTATCCTGTGACCATAGCCAGGAAGTGAAAGGAGAGAATTTCTTCATGCGCAATTGGAAAAAATGGATTGGAGTGAGCGCCGGCGTCTTCGCGCTGGCAATCTTGATGGGGTTCCAGCCGGCGAAGAAGACCGCCGTCTCGACGGACCCGCTGATTGAGGGTTTCAAGAAAACAACCGTCGCCTCCGTGGCCGACGCCGTCGATACCGTTGTCGGCCATCCTGGTTTCATGTCGCACGATATGCGCCCGAGAATCGCCGGAGCCCCCGGCAGGGTCGTCGGCCGCGCTCGCACTGCCTTTGCACGCCCCGCCGCGAAAGGGCAGTCCACTCCGCGGAATGCCGCCAAGCACGCCGTTGCCATGATTGACGATGCCAAACCCGGCGAAGTCGGCGTCATTGTGCTCGAGAACGGCCTGGAGATTGCCGCCCTCGGCGGTTTGATGGCCACCACCGCGAAGGCGCGCGATATGGCGGGCATCATCGCCGATGGATCCGTCCGTGACCTGGCCGAGATCCGCGCCCTCGGCCTGCCCGTTTTCGCCAGAGGCGTCGCCCCTTCCACCTCCGTCGGCCGCTACATCAGCGTCTCCATGGATGAGGAAGTACCCTGCGCGGGAGTCAAGGTGAAGAAGGGTGACATCATCGTCGCCGGCGAAGATGGCGTCGTCGTCGTGCCCTCGGACAAAGCCGCGCAGGTCCTGAAGACCGCGCAGGAAATCGATGACCGCGAAGGTAAGATGGTGCCGTTCATTAAGCAGTTCAAGAGCCTGACGAAAACCATTCAGAAGTTCAACCGCATCTGAAGGAGCCGTGTCTCATCATTGGGTCCTCGCCAGCGCATTCGACGTGTGGAAGCTCTCCAGTTTTTGCCACAACGCCTGAAAACGGGCCTCCGGCATTGCCTCTTTGAGCTGGAAGTGGAAATCCTTCCGGCTCCCGTAATGGGCGCGTGACCGTTCGAAGGTGGTCAGAGTCAGCGAGAACGGGCCGCCTGTCGAGATGCTTTCGATATCTTCGAACCGCCACGTTCGCGATTCCTCTGGCTTGGCCGTGCGGTACACGATGCGGTCCGCGCCTGCCAGCAACTCGCCCTGCGAACCGCCCAGCCGGTAGAGATGCTTCACCGGTATGCTCCATTCCGGATTCTCCACCGCCAGCGGGAACTCGGCGACAAAACGCTGGTCCAGTTTGCTCAGCAAGGGGTACGCTCCCTCGAACGTCTGGCCTTTGCCAAGGTCGAAGCGGAATTCCCGGTCCGCGCCGAATTTGAGCCGTACGTCATCGTAGGTGAGCACTGTCACCCGCCCCGGAGCAAGCGACAGTTGCTGAATGTCAGGATATTTCCAGGTGAAGTGATGCAGTTTCTCTTTCTTCTTACCCGGCGCCTCGGCATACGTCACGCCCCCTGCGGATATGGTAAGCGTGCCGGCGCAGAACTTCCGCCAGTGCTCATGCCTCACCTGATAGGTGTAACCCTGCTGCCCCGCGGCCGGAACAACCGCCAGCAGCGCCATCAGCCACGCGCCAGTGCGCGCTTCAATTCGAATTGCCATTTCCATACCTCATACACAGCGGGATAAACAATCAGTTCGAGAATAAAGGAAGTGAAGATGCCGCCGATCATCGGCGCGGCGATGCGTTTCATCACGTCGGCTCCGGCGCCATCCGACCACATGATCGGTACAAGGCCGAAAAACATCGTGGCCACGGTCATGAACTTCGGCCGGATGCGTTTCACCGCTCCGTGAAGAATACACTCCTGCAAATCACGCAGGCTGTTCAAACGTCCTTCCTGCTTCGCCGCATCGTAGGCCAGGTCCAGGTACAGCAGCATGAAAACCCCGGTCTCCGCATCCACGCCGAGCAGCGCGATGAGCCCCACCCAAACGCCGATGCTCATGTTGTAATCGAGCAGGTGCAGCAGCCAGATGGCGCCCACGGCGGAGAAGGGAACCGCCAGCAGAATGATGGCGGTCTTCACGCCGGACTTAGTGTTGAGATACAACAGCAGCACAATCAGGAACAGCGTCAGCGGCACTACAACCTTCAGCTTCTCCTGTACGCGCTGCATCGCCTCGTACTGTCCGCTCCACACCAGCGAGTACCCGGCGGGCATGCTCAGCTTCTGCCTCACCAGTTCCTTCGCTTCGTTCACGTATCCGCCGATGTCCCTCCCAGCCACGTCCACATAGACGTAGCCGTTCAGCATCCCGTTCTCGTCGCGCAGCATGGCCGGGCCGCTGCGCACGCGGATATCGGCCAGTTGCGAAATGGGGATCTGCATGCGCCCGTCCATCACGGGCACCAGCACCCGGCTCAGTTCACTGAGGTTGCTGCGATAGTCGCGAAAATAACGTACGTTCACCGGGTAACGCTCCCGGCCTTCGATCGTAGTGGTGATGTTGTCCCCGCCGATTGCCGACATCACCACCATCTGCGCATCGTCGATGCTTAATCCATACCGGGCGAGGTTGTCGCGCTTCCAGTCGAAATCGAGAAAGTAGCCGCCTCCGGTGCGCTCGGAGAACACGCTGCGCGTCCCGGGAACGTCTTGCAGTATCCGCTCAATCTGCGTGCCGAGGCTCTCGATGCGATGGATGTCGGCCCCGTAGATCTTGATGCCCACCGGCGTGCGGATGCCGGTGGTGAGCATGTCGATCCGGTTCTTGATGGGCATGGTCCAGGCGTTGCTGACCCCGGGGAAGCTCAGCTTGGCGTTCATCTGGTCGATGAGCTGGTCCGTCGAGATGTGATCCGGAGTGAAGCGCCGGAAGATGCGCCGCGCCCACTCGGGAGCCCAGTCGGAATACCACGTCGGGATCTTGCGCCACTCGCTCTTCGGCTTCAGCAGGATCGTCGTTTCCGCCATCGAGAGCGGAGCCGGATCGGTCGAGGTCTCCGCCCTTCCCGCCTTGCCGAACACCCGCTCCACTTCCGGAAAGCTCATCAGAATGCGGTCCTGCGCCTGCAACAGCCGTTCGGCTTCGCCGATGGAGATGCCGGGCAGTGTGGATGGCATGTACATCAGCGAGCCTTCGTCAAGAGGCGGCATGAACTCCGAACCCAGCCGCTGATAGACGGGATATGTTGCCGCCACCAGCGCGATCGCGGTGAGGATCACCACGTACTTCCAGCGCAAGGCGAAGGCGCAGACCGGCTCATAGACACCGATGAGCAGCTTGCTGATCGGGTGTGTCTCTTCCGAATGAATCGTGCCCACCAGCACCGCGTTCGCCGCCCGGCAAAGCCATCGCGGACGGAACTCGAAGTTCTTCATGTGCGTGAACAGGAGACGCAGCGCGGGGTCGAGCGTGATGGCGAGGATGGCCGCCACGATCATGGTGAAGTTCTTCGTGTAGGCGAGCGGCTTGAACAGGCGCCCTTCCTGCGCTTCGAGCGACAGCACCGGAAGGAAGGAAACCGCGATCACCAGCAGCGCGAAAAAGCTCGGCCCGCCCACTTCCTTCACGGCATCAATCACCACGCGGTGGTAGTCCTTCCGCCGTCCGCTGCGCTCCCATTCCTCCAGTTTCTTGTGCGTCTGCTCGACGACAACGACAGCGGCGTCCACCATCGCCCCGATGGCGATGGCAATGCCTCCAAGCGACATGATGTTCGATGTAATCCCCATCGCCCGCATGGGAATGAATGAGATTAGGATCGCCACCGGAATGGTGATGATGGGAATGAGAGCGCTCGGGATGTGCCACAGGAAGATGAGAATGACAAGCGAAACAATGACCAGTTCTTCCACAAGCGTGCTCTTGAGATTGTCAATCGAGCGCAGAATCAGGTCGGAGCGATCGTAGACGGTCTCAATCCGCACGCCGGGCGGAAGGCCGGGCGAGATGTCGCGGATCTTCTGCTTCACACGGTCAATGACACGCAGAGCGTTCTCCCCCTCGCGCATCACCACAATGCCGGCGGCGACGTCGCCCTTGCCGTCCAGGTCGGCGACGCCGCGGCGGATGTCCGGACCGAGCGTCACTTCCCCCACATCCTTCACGCGGACCGGCACGGAGGAAGCCGACGTGGCAAGCACAATTTTTTCGAGGTCCCGCGTCGAGCGCGCGTAGCCGCGCCCGCGCACCATGTACTCCGCTCCGCTGAATTCGAGCAGCCTGCCCCCGACGTCGTTGTTCCCGGCGCGCACGGCGTCCAGCACCTTGCCGATCGGAATACGGTAGGCTTGCAGCCGGACCGGATCGAGCTTGATCTGATACTGGCGCACGAAGCCGCTCAGCGGAGCCACCTCCGCCACGCCGGGGACTGCCTTGAGGTGGTAGCGGAGATACCAATCCTGGAGCGACCGCAGATCCGCAAGGCTGTGCTTTCCGCTACTGTCGACCAGCGCGTATTGGAAGACCCACCCCAGTCCAGTGGCATCCGGGCCGAGTTCCGTCTTCACTCCCTGGGGAAGGCGCGGCAGAACAGCGGATAGATATTCGAGAGTGCGCGAGCGCGCCCAATAGATGTCCGTGCCTTCATCGAAGATGACGTAAACGTAGGAGTAGCCGAAATCAGAGAAGCCGCGCACGTCCTTGACCCGCGGCGCGCCCAGCATGGCTGTCACCACCGGGTAAGTAACCTGGTCCTCCACGATGTCCGGGCTGCGGTCCCAGCGCGAGTAGATGATCACCTGTGTATCGCTGAGATCGGGGATGGCGTCGAGCGGCACATCCATCATTGACCAGTAGCCGCCCACTGCCGCCGCGGCACTGAGCAGCAGGATGAGGAACTTGTTGGCGCCGGAAAACTCGATGACGCGGTCAATCATGGCTGTGTCCCGCCCTCAGCCGGCTCTCGGAATCGATGAGGAACACGCCGCTGGTGACGATGCGCTCGCCCTGCTTGAGTCCCTTGAGAATGGCGACGCGGCCGTCGATGTGTTCGCCGGTTTCCACTTCCCGCGGCTCGAAGTTGCCCTCGCCGCGATCCACGAAGACCGTCTTGCGTTCTCCGGTATCGAGTACGGCGTCTGCCGGCACGACCAGCCGCGGCGCGGTGGCCAGCCGGAAATCGACATCCACGAACATATCGGGTTTCAACCGCAGCCCCGGGTTGGGAACCTCGATGCGAACCTTCAGCGTGCGCGACTGCGCGTCGAACTCGGGCTGGATGTAGCTCACCGTGCCGCGCAGCGAGAGCGCCCGGTCATACGCCGCGGTGATGAGAGCCGGAGCCCCCATGCGAATCGAAGCCGCGTCCGCCTCGAAAATATCGGCGATGATCCACACGCGGCTGAGATCCACCACGGTGTAAAGATCCATCGCCGGCGTCACCTGTTGGCGCGGGAACGCGTTGCGAGTGGTGATGTAGCCGTCGTCGTTTGCAAACAACGTATAGTTGCGGATGGGCGTCCCTGTGCGGATCACCTCCTCGATCTGTCCGGCGGAAAGCTCCCATCGCGCCAGGCGCTGTTTGGAAGCCTCGATAAGACTGGCCATCTGCGCCGGGACCGTATCGAGCGTGCTCGAGTGAAGCTGATCGCGACCCTTGATGGCCAGCAGAAGCTCCTGCTGCGTGGCCAGCATTTCGGGACTGTAGATGGTGAGCAGCGGATCGCCCCGTTTCACGAATTTTCCCGTGAAATCGGCGTAGACCTTCTCGATGTATCCATCCACGCGGGTGTGGACATGGTGGATGCGCGTTTCATCGACTGCTACCTTGCCCACGGCGCGGATTGTCTCCGCCCCCGAGGCGAGTTCCACTGTCCCGAATTGCACGTTGATCAACTGCTGTTTTTCCGGAGAGATCTGGACCGTGCCTTCCGCCATCGGCGCCATTGCGGTGTGATCGTGCTCGGCGTGTTGGCCCCCGCTCGGTTGGCGTCCGTCCGGCTCTTCATAAACCGGGACAAGCTGCATACCGCAATCGGGAGCGATGCCGGGCTTGTCGGATTTGTAGGCCGGATGCATGGGGTCCACCCAATACAGCGGCTTGCGTTCTTCGGATTTGGCCGCTGCTTGTGGGCGTCCGGCCGTGCTGCGCCAGATGACCCCGCCCACGAAGCCGGCGGCAAGCAGAACGAGAAGACCGATGAACTTGAGGAACTTCACTTCGAGGCCTCCTGTTCAAAGGACATGGTCCCCGCCATCTCTTCGAGACGGGCCAGGGCGAGGTTCACGTTGAGCAACTCTTCGTTGTAGTTCATCTCGAAATCCACCATCGTGAGATAGTTGGTGAGGACCGAGAGGAAGTCGACGGAGCCGTTGCTGTAACTCGCCAGCGACGATTCGAGCGCAAGGCTCGACTGCGGGACGACGGTCTTTTCGTAAAGGTCCATCAGCCGCTGCGAGGTCTCATACATAAGGTAGTCGTCCTTGAGGCGGAAGGCCAGGCTTTGCGCCGTTGCCTCGAGGGCCTTGCGCGCCTGGCTCACCAGCGCCGCCTGTTCCTCCACTGCCGCCCGTTGTTTGCGGAAGAAGGAAGTGGGCAGCTTTAAGTCGACGCGGAGCTGATACATGTCCGGCATGCCGCCCATATTGAAGTAGCCTCCGGAGACGGAGTAATCGGGGTAGAAATCCTTCCGGGCGAGGTTCGTGGCGAGCTGGTTGCGATGAACGATGCGCTGTTCGCGCTGGATCATGGGCGCGTGCCCGTTCGCCATGGCGTAGAGATCCTCGAGAGTCTTGGTGAGCTTTGGAGGCTTCACCAGCGCCACTCGGCCGACCGGCGCGCTTGCCGGCGGACGGTTGAGCAGGCTGAGAATCTCCGCCTGCCGCGCCTGCTGGTCACGGTTCAACTGCACCAGCCGCGTCTCGAGAATGGCCAGTTGGGTCTGGGCCTTGAAAACGTCCTGCTGGCTGGCGCTGCCCACCGAATAACGAACTTCGGTGATACGCAAAAAACGTGTCAGCAGATCTTTGTTCTTATTCAGGACATCCATTGCGGCGTAGGTGTAGCCGAGCCTGTGGTAGGCCTGCTTGAGGCGCGCGACAACGGCAAGCTGTGCCGCGCGGTAGTCCTGGTATTCCGCCTGCGCCTCCGTATCGGCGATCTTTCCGCGCAACTCGCGCTTGCCGGGGAAAGGAAATTCCTGCGTGAACATGAATCCGATGTTCGAGGTGGGGTCCACACCGAGGCCGGCGCCCGGCCACGGCCTTCCGCTACTCGCGTAGCCCGCGGAGAACATCGTCTCCGGGAGCGCGCTCGCCTGCCTCCCCCGGCGCGTGGCGGCTTGATAGCCCTTCCCGGCAGCCGCGACTTCGGCGTTATTGCGAAGAGCCTCTTCGATGAGCGCCTCCAGAATCGGATCGGCGGCGTAAGCGGACGAAATCAGACACAACAGAATGCAAAACAAAGGCATAAGAAACCTCCACGGGAATCGCGAACGGAGACACGGCTAGAGTTGTGGGCGGAGGATCAGATGCGGAGGACGGAGAGAGAATTCGGAAAACCCGGTGGCGTGTGCGATACGTCTGTCCGCGGCGCATCCGCATTCACCCCTGGCGCGGGCAGGTGCGCAATGGGCGCGGCGGGCAGCGCCGCGGATATAGTGTGCAGATCCACGGCTACGGCAAGCTTGCTCACGGCGAGCGAGGGGCAGTCCTTCGGAGCCGTGTCCGGCGTCTTCTTCGAGGACGGACAGCAGTCGTGCTTGGGTGTTGCCGTCACGGTTGCGCAGTTGGCTGCGCACACGCCGCAAAGAAGGAAGAGAAGAGCCGCAAGCGCACAGCTAAGGATGGCGGAATATCTCTTCACGATCTCAGAATACATCCGCCCGGTTCCCGCATGCAATAGTAGAAGCATCGTGGTTGTCTGGCTGCTGCTCTTGCTGGCCCCTCCCTGTCGTTCCGAAGTCACGTTCACAAAAGACATCTTGCCCGTGCTTCAGAAGCATTGCCAGGTATGCCACCGGCCAGGCGAGATCGGGCCAATGCCGCTTCTCACCTACAAGCAGGTCAGGCCGTGGGCGAAGGCGATTCGCGAGGCCATTCGGCTGCGCAAAATGCCGCCGTGGTTTGCCGACTCCCGCTTCGGCGAATTCGCCAACGATCCCTCCCTCCCGCCGGAGGACGTTGCAAAAGTGGAGCGCTGGATTGAAGAGGGCTCCAGGGAAGGCGATCCAAACGACGCACCAGGCAAAGTGCATTGGCCTTCCGGTTGGACCGCCCGGAAGCCGGACCTGGTGATCGCCATGCCGCGCCCCTTTCCCATCCCAGCGGATGCTGTCATTGAATACCAGTACATCATTCTGCCCACCCATTTCCAGACGGACCGCTGGGTGCGGATGGTCGAGATCCGCCCGGGCGATGCCGGCGTGGTGCATCACGCTGTGCTCTACGTGCGGGAAGCGGAGTCTAAGTGGCTGCGCAGCGTGCCCGCGGGCGTGATGTACGCGCCGCCGGCTTCCAATACACAGGCGCTGCGCGAAGCGCGCGAGACAAAGGCGGATATCCTGGGCGTTTACACTCCAGGATCCCCTGTGTCCTCCTGGCCGGATGGAATGGCGAAGCGGGTTCCCGCGGGCGCGGATCTGATTCTCCAATTGCACTACACGGCAAGAAAAACCGCATCTTCCGATCAGACTCGCATCGGTCTGGTGTTTGCCGACAAGCCGGTCACAAAGCGGGTCCTCACGCTGCAAATGGGCGTCGACGACATTATGATCCCCCCGGGTGACCGCGAATGCCGTCTCTCGCGCTGGGGAACTTTACCCCGGGAGGCGCTGCTGTTGAGCATGCTGCCGCATATGCATCTACGCGGATCCGGCTTCGAATACCAGATCGTGCATCCGCGCGGCCGCATCGAGACGCTGCTGAAGGTGAGCCACTACGACTTCCACTGGCAGCTTTCCTACAGGCTGAAAGCGCCGCGCCTGCTGCCCGCCGGGACACGCATGCTGGTCACCGGAATCTTCGACAACTCGGCCGGCAATCCGCGCAACCCGGATCCACGTGTCGAAGTGCATTGGGGCGAGCAGAGTTGGGAAGAAATGATGATCGGATTCTTTGATGTCGCCGTGCCGCCGCGGATGGACAAGCAGGCATTCTTCGTGCGGGAGGAAAACTAAGATCGCGGCGCAAGTGCCGGCAAATCGTAACATGATGATAGAGGAGTAACCCTCCAGCCGTCCGGCGCATCGGTGAACATGGTGAAGGAAAATAGATACACGCGGCGCGAACTGCTGCTGTCGCTGGCCGCGCTGGCGGCGGCGCAGGAGCCCACTACGTTCTCCACCGAGGTGCGCGTGGTGAACCTCCTCGCATCGGTTCGCAACAAGCGGGGAGAGATCATCCGCGACCTGAAAAAGGATGACTTCCTTCTCAAGGAAGACGGACGGCCGCAAACCATCCGCTATTTTGCGCAGGAGTCGGACTTGCCGCTGACGATAGGGCTGCTGGTAGATACCAGCCGCAGTCAACGGCGCGTGCTGAAGGCTGAGTTGATCGCCAGCATCCGGTTTCTGCGCCAGGTGCTGCGGGAAGACCACGACCGGGCGTTTGTGATGCGGTTCGAAATGACGCCCGAGTTGCTGCAGAATCTCACGCCATCTCGTTCCGCTCTGGAGGCCGCGCTTGTGCAGGTGGCGATCCCTCCGCCGGGACCGCCTCCCCATGTCCCTCCCATCGGGCCGGATACGCCGCGCCGCCGCGGAGGACCCGGGATTGGCACGGCGCTTTATGACGCCATCGTGCAGGCCGCCAATGATGTGACCAAAAAGCAAACAGGACGAAAAGCTCTGGTCCTGATGACGGACGGCGTGGATGCGGGTAGCACGGTCAGCCTGAATGAGGCCATCGAGGCGGCGCAGCGCGCCGATACGCTGATCTATTCCATCTTCTTCTATGACACCATCGCGAACGGTGGCGAGGTTCCCGAGCCATTCGACCGGCGCAGGCGCTGGCTCCAGCGGATGCCGCGCGATACCGAAGGAGGCAGAGCGCTCCAGCGGCTTTCCAAAGAAACCGGAGGCGGATTCTTCGAAGTATCGGACTACGAGCCCATCGAGAAAGTGTTCAGCCAGATTGAAGAGGAACTGCGGCGCCAGTACAGCCTGGGATACGTCTCGGATCAGACCAGGGGCGGGGGGTACCGGAAGATTACTCTTGCCGTGAACCGCAAAGGCCTTCTCGTGCAGACCCGCGACGGCTACTACGCCGCGAAGTGAAGAGTGCCCTTATAGCAGCGCTGCGCGACGTATAGACGCTAATCGCGTCGCCGCGAAGCGGAAGACGGTTATCGACACCAGATGATATACTTTCTCCACCCCAAGTAAGAGGTGTGGAGTTTATGAGGATCAGATCTGTTGTCCTGTTCGCCCTTGCGGCGGTTTTCCTGCGCGCGCAGACCGAGCGCGGAAACATCACCGGCACGGTCACCGATACGACGCAAGCCGCGGTAGCCGGAGCCTCCGTCGTCGTGACAAACACCGCGACCAACCAAGGCACGTCCGTGCTTACCACGGATACCGGAGCCTACAACGTGCCGAACCTGCCTCCGGGCCCCTACCGGCTGGAGGTGTCTCTTCAGGGATTCAAACACGTGCGCCGGGAGGGTTTGATTCTCACCGCGGCTGCCACGCTGCGCGTGGATGCGACGCTCGAAGTGGGCCAGTTAAGCGAGACGGTGGAGGTCAACGCCACTGTGGCGCAGGTCCAGACCGAGAACGCCAGGGTGACCACGGCCGTGCAGAACAAACTGGTGGATGAACTGCCGCTGGTGGTGGGCGGAGCGTTGCGCAGTCCATTCGACCTGGTGCGGATTACCTCGGAGGCTCGCGCCAGCGGCGCGCGGATTGCCCTCGGCGGTGGTCAGGCAAAGGCCTGGGAAGCCACGCTCGACGGCGTTTCCGTCACCACTAACCGCGCGGCCGATGCGGCGGAGATTGCCTACACGACGCCTTCCCTCGAAGCGATTACGGAGTTCGCGGTGGACACCAACGGCTTCAAAGCCGAGT
>JADLBG010000078.1 GCA_020847895.1 Bryobacterales bacterium | reverse complement strand
TGCTTATAGGCCTCGCGATTGGCGCGCACAGTGAGTTCGTCCTCCACGCCCCCGGCGATAAAATCGTAGGCCATCTTATGGAGCTTGCGTCTGGCAACAGCTTCGAATTCGTGGATGTTGACCGGACCCGTTACGTCGTCCTCGGGAGGGTTCTGGGCGAAAAGCGGCGAAGCGGCGGCGAGACCCATGAGAGAGCGAAAAGCGGCACGGCGATTCATGGTGAGCATCCATCATACATGCGCTGGATGCCTTGGCGGGCTCGAGCCGCCCAGAGTGCGCGGCAGCGAGAGACCCCCGCCAGGCCCCTAATTCCGCCGATTTCGCTCAATCGCGCGAATATACCGCTACAATCGGGTGGTTACCCAAAATGCTCACCCCACGGCAGTTCGCGGAGATCACGGGAGCGAACGCCGGCTTCAATCCGCCGCACCTGCGAGAGTGGATGATGTTCTGGCAAGAAGACATCTGCGAGAAGGACAAATTCCATACCTGGTTTCCGCGCCTGTCGCTCGCTGAAGCGAGGCGCGTCTGGATGGCGATGGAGGACCATCTCTTCGCGAAGTACGATGGCTTCCTGCGCGTCTGGCCGGAATGGTATAGCAGCGGAGTCTGGACGCCGCCATACCCCGGATCGCGGCGATGGGGCGGCATGGTTGATTACTACTGCCTGCCGCTGCCATCCGATCTGATCGAACGGTTCAAGCTATGGCAGGCCGAGTTTGATGACTGCAAACCGTGGGAGTTGGAGAAATTCGATTGGGACCGGCACGAGCAGACCGCTGATGGACTTGCACGTGACCTGAAGCAATGCGTCGGCCCCGGAATCTACGTAGAGCACCGCGCAATGATCGAGGTGTTGATGGACGGGTCCACACGCTCGTTGCGCTCTTTGCTTGGATTGCCGGACTAGGCGGAAGGACGGTGTTCGAAACGAACCGCGGCCAGTTGGGCCAGATGATGCGAGCGGGCGTAATCGACGCCAAACGGAGGGAATCCCATGATGACTTTGTACACCGGCGCTCCTCCAAGCGGCACAAGATGGAAACGTTTCTCCAACCGCATCTTTCCCCAGAGAAAGCGGACCAGGAAGACCTTCCGCCCGTCCCGGCGCTCCCAGTAGTTCTCAACCACGGGCTCGTCCGCGGATGGCTTCACCGCTGCTTCCGCTGTCAGCGCAGCGAACTCAGCAATCTTCTCCGCAATGTGTTTCTCCTGCCACTCCGGTATTCCGGTCAGCCCCTCAGGCGGTGGGTCTTCCGGCCACCGATGCAGGCAGTTCTTGCAATACCAACGGGGCGTCTGGACAATGCAACCGCCGAGGACGATCTCGACGCGGCGCCCCTGCTCCGCCATCTCAGGTCCCGGCAGACCGTAGCAGATCCGAAGGATCGGTCCCGAGCCGCAGTCGGGGCATTCCGTCGGGTCCGGTGAACGAGGTCCGAAAATATCAGACCAAAGGGGTGCGGTCTTGCTCCCCTTTCTGCCCGGTTCTCTCTTGCGACGCGGCATCAGTCCAGACCACTCTACCATTCCTGGACTGGGATGCCCCAATACCGGCCATAGTTTTCGCCGCTCGCGAGTCCTCGATCCAGCCAGTCCGAGTCGCCCTGAGAAGTTACATGAAACAGGTCCCGGAGAGCATTGGCCGAGCCGTCAAGTGCCTTGCTGAGACGCCTATGGAACTGGAGCGGCAGTGATCAGCGCAGGTCCAGTAATTCTTGCTGCGGCGCCGGCAACGGGACAGGAGCAGCCACCTTCATCCCGTTGTTCGCCCCGGACACATCTAGGGCAAGGCTCGGGCTTTGTTCGAATCTGAACTTCGAGGCTTCGACGTAGGACGGGTCCAGTTCGATACTGATCCACTGTCGACCGAGGGCTTGGGCTGCGGCACCGGTCACATTGGATCCTGCGAACGGATCGAGCACCAGGTCATCCGGCTCCGTGAGGAATCGGATGAAGAACTCCGGCAGCGCTTGAGGATAGCGTGCAGGATGCGGTTTGATGCAAGTCTCCTTACACCGGCGCAGATAGTAGCTGTTGCTTTCTGTGTTCGAAAGCTCCAGCAGGTTGGGCGGAATGGAACCACTGTTGTCCTTCTGGAACTTCGTGCTGATATCGTGGCCGGATGGCCGAAGCTGCGCCTTGTATCCGTTCTTTAGCAGCCCCAACATGCTCTCGCTGTACGGCCTCAGCACTCGCCGGTTGTCGCTCTTCACAAACGGGTCGAGCGTGAACCACCAGACGTTGTTGATCGCGTCCTTGACGCGAAGGCGGCGCACAGTCACCCACTCAGCTGGCGTCGGCAGCCGGGCCGGGTTGTAGTGGTAGAAGTCCTGTGCCAGGTAGAAACCGCTCTCGCAGATCTGGAGCAGGAGCTTAAAGTGGTACGTCGACTTCACCGGCAGACCCTTCACCCAGGCTCCGCCGATGTCGATGACGATGCTTCCATCCGGAGAGAGGATCTGCTTGAATAGCGGTGTGAACTGCTCGAACCACCTCAGGTATGACTCCGCGTCCTCGTTCCCGTAGTCCTTCTTTCGCACGAGGGCGAAGGGCGGCGATGTGACAATCAACTTCACCCGAACGCCCTTGTCGATCAAGTACGGGAGAACAGCCAGTGAATCGCCCTGATATGCGTGGCCGAGGTCCGTTGAGTAGGCACGGTTGAACATCTTGGAGACGGCAGGCGGCAATGCAGCTGGAGAGCTACCCTCTCCTTCGCCCGTACCTGACGACCCTTCCCCTCCGGTGGACGGAGGCTTGGCCCGCAGCCGATCAAGTCTTGGCTTCAGCCTCATAGCGTTCTCGGCCTGCCTCCGCAGGATCTCGACGAGTTGCGTCTGGTCCTTGATAATCGTCTGGAGAAGCGGCCCGTCGATGATGATGATGTTCAGGTTGCTGCTGCTGACGATCTTGCGGCGAAACGTCTGAGCGCCCTCCGTTGCCTTCTTCGTCCCAACTACCAGGATGACGTTGGCCAGGGTGACGTCCTTCATCCCGACTTCTTTGGCGACTGCCTCTGTCGTGACGGGGCCGACCTTGCACTGAATCTGCCAGCGCGAGTACGTCAGACGGGCAGCGTGGAAAAGGGCATCCACTTCTCCGCCAGCGGCGACGACCTCATCAGTCTCGCGCCACCCCATAAAGCCGAGGTCGAGAAGTTGGCACAAGCGGATCGCGAGGTATTCGAGGGCCTTTCCACGCTTGTTCTGGTCGATGCTCTTCTCGATCTCCTCGACGATGGCCGGGAGCGCCATGCTGCGGATGGTTCTGATGTCTGCATAACCAGCAGCCTTATAAAGGCTCGCAAGGATCGGCTCAGCGACCTCCTTTTCGAACTTGCCGGTTGGCTTCACATCGGTCGGCTTTCCGCCCCGTCCCTCGGGCGTGTTCTGGTCCTGCTTCGCCTTCTTTCGAATCTCGATCAGCCCTGTGTCTTGGAGGGGCTTCAGAACGCCTGCCACGATGTCCTTCCAGTTGTAGCTGATCTCACCCGAATAGAGGGCTTCCGACTGTTGGCAGATCTTGTTGTACGGAGTCCAGTCTGTGACGTTGAGCGCCACCATCGCGCGCAGGAAGGCTATCTGCTCGCGTGTGAGATTCTTGAGGGCCTGAATAGTGCCCGTCGGAGTACCCGTGATCTCCGTGTACACCTGCTCGTTCACGCCGTACTTGTTCTCCATCACCTTTGCGGCGCGGAGCCAACCAAACACGGCGGAAAGGTCGCTGGAGTTGTCGCTGGCCTCGATCCCGCGTTGCCGCAGTTCGTCCGGCAGGCTTTTCAGTTCGATCTTGAGCCCGGCAGCGTTCATCTCGCGGATTGTCTCGACAATGCTCACTCCATCCATATCGACCAGCAGGCGCTTGGCGATGAGGCGGAGTGCGGCGTCGGCATCTCCTTGGGCGGCTACGATCTCCTTTCCAAAGGCGGTCAAAGATCCGTCGCCATCCAAGATGCCGTAGGTTTTGAGAGAGATCATAGTGTTGCCCGCAAGTCTTGCGGGCGTCTTGGTGGACTTGAAGAATGCCGCGGCGATGGCCTTCTTCAGCTTCCCGGCTTCCGCCGCGTTCTGTCGCAGAATCGGGAGGAGCTTCTTGAGCGGCGTCTGCTCCGGTGAGAACTGCTGGCTGTATGGAACACGAAGGCCCATTTTTGTTTTAGAACCTCATTCTGTCACAGTTAGCCAGGCGGCGAATAGCCCCTCTGGTAGACCGGGCGGGGGCTGGGCTAGAGATGGGAACCCGAGGATAGCTCTGAATCATCTTGAACAACCTTCTCGGGGGAGGCAGGCCTGCTTGATTCTGGCTGCCCTCGTTTCAGATATGGAACCAGCCTGATTGAGCCGACGACTTTCCAGTTACGAATCAGATGCTCCAGCAGACTTTACGACGGCTTTCCTTTGTGATGATAACAACCTGGATGGTAATCCGGCAATTTCCCTGGCGGAGGTGAGGTGAGTGGCGGCGGTGAGCCCCAGCGCGGTTTCCACGCGGCGAGTTAACGCTATGATGAAGGTTCATCCATGAAGCCCATACCCGTTTCCGAGCAACGCGCGCTGGTCGATCGCCTTGCCCGAGCCTGCGGAGGCAGCTACACGCCCGAGCAGCGCCGCAAGTATTTCATCTCCGGCCCGCAGTGGGCGGCGGCGTACGAAGGACAGGCTTTGTTTCATGCCCCTACGCGGAAGCCCGTGAGTTTCGAGGAAGTGATTCGTCAGTATGGTGAGATCGGCATCGGGCACTGGACCACGCACGACACCGATGTCATCCCCACGGATTCGTTGTTCACTTCGGAGCAGGACGCCATCGTGGAGCGAATCGGGAAGGCGCTGCGGGAAAACGGTGTTTCCTGTTCGATGGTGACGACGGAGACGTTTTTCCATGCCGTGTTCGCCGCGGGGCCGGCCGCCGAGGCCGGCAGCGTGCGGGAATACGCAGCCTCGCGGCTCGCCAACACCGTGAAGATCGGCCATCAGTTGGGAGCGCGGTACGCCGTCTACTGGCCGGGGTCGCTCGGCTACCAGATTCAAGGCGCTGTCGATGAGACGCAAACGCTGCGCTGGTATGCCGAGGGGCTCAATGCCGCTTGCGCGGCGGATATCGAGATCGCCGCCAGGATGGGCCGCCCCACGCTGAAGCATTGTCTGGAAGCGAAGCCCTTCGAGCCGCAGGCGGAGATCCTGCTGCCTACGTCGGACGCGATGCTGGCGTTCATCTCGTCGGGCCTGCTGGCGCATCCGGAGATGGTGGGCCTCAATCCGGAATACCTGCATGAACTGATGTGGGGGGCGGCTCCGCGAGCGGCGCTGGCGCGGGCGCTGTTATGCGGCAAGCTCTGGCACTTCGATATCAATGACGGGTACCGTCTGAAGCACGATGTGGACATTGCGGTGGGCCTGATCAATCCGCTCGATTGGCTGAATGTGCTGGTGCTGCTGCGCAGCCACGGCTATCACGGTCCGTTCAATCTGGACTATAAGCCGCCTCGTACTACCAGCAACTACGGGGTTTTTTCCGTGAGTTTCCCTACCGCGGTGGACCGTTTCATTTCGCTGTGGGAAATGGCGGGGGAAGTGATGGAAGATGCGGTGATTCGCGAGGCCACCGATGCCCTTAAGGCAGGCGGCGTGGTGAAGGACGCCAAGGACGTGCGCGAAATCACTGAGGCCAACAAGGAATTGCTTACGTTGCATGAACTGATCGGCCACCGGCTGTTCCAGATACTGCTGGGAATGCACAAGGGCCGGACTTATTCGGTGTAGGGCATGGAAGGGCTAGGCCGGTCGCTGGTCATCCTTGGGCTCCTCATCGCAGGTGTCGGGCTGTTGCTGATGCTCGGCGGACGGCTGCCGTTCCGCATCGGGAGGCTGCCGGGAGACATCGTCTACAAAGGTAAGAACACGGTATTCTATTTCCCCCTGATGACCAGTCTGCTGATCAGCCTGGCATTGAGCCTCGTGTTCTGGCTGATGGGGCGCAAATGAAATGGGAAGGTCTACCGCAGAATGCCCATTTTCTCGAGAGGCCAGTACACGAAAACGGCCTTTCCGTAGATGTACTGGCGATGCACGGGGCCCCAGGCGCGGCTGTCGTTCGACGAGGTGCGGTGATCGCCGAGGACGTAGTAATGTTCCGGAGGCACCCGCAGCAGGGGAATGGATTGCCGGTCACGGTACTCGTCGGGAACGTACGTCTCATCCAGGCGTTTCCCGTTGACATAAACAACGCCGTCTTCCACGGCAATGGTGTCGCCTGGCAGGCCGATGACACGCTTGATGTACGATTTCGAGGGATCGGCGGGGAAATGAAAAACAATCATGTCGCCGCGCTGGATGTCCCCGATGCCGAACTTGTAAACAAACTTGTTGATAAAGATGCGCTCCTGGTCCACCAGCGAGGGCATCATGCTGGTCCCCTCTACTTTCACCGGCTGGTAAAGAAAGAGGATCACCACGATGGCAATCACCACGGACAGCATCAAGTCGCGCAGCCAGAACAGCGTCATGGCGAGTGCGGATTTTTGCCGTGGAGCGGAGGCGTGATCGGAAACAGCGGCAACTGGTGCAACCGTCGGGGGGCTGCCGGTCTCTTCATTCATCGATCGGTACTCCTAAGCCCGGAGGGATGAGTCTTCATTACAGCATGAGGGCCAGTCGCCGATCAACCACGCTCATCATACCGGCACTCAACGAAGAAGACGTGCTCGGCGCGATGCTGTCGGAAATCCCCGCTGGATTGTTTGACGCCATTATCGTGGCTGACAATGGATCATCGGACCGCACGGCGGACATTGCCCGCCGGCACGGAGCCGTTGTAGTCAGCGAACCCGAACGAGGATACGGCGCGGCATGCCTGCGAGCGATTCGCGATTTGCCGCCGCAATGTGAAGCGATCGTTTTCATGCAGGCGGATGCAAGCGAGGACGCGCGCGAGGCCGAACGTCTGCTTTCTCCTATCTGGGAAGGACGCGCGGACTTGGTAATCGGTTCCCGCACTTTGGGCCATGCCGAACCGGGAGCGTTACTGCCGCATCAGGAGTTCGGCAACACGGTTGCCTGCACCTTGGTCAGATGGATTTACGGATTCCGGTACACTGACCTGGGGCCTTTCCGCGCGATTCGAGCAGAAGCGCTGCCTCGGTTGGGGATGAAGGACCGCAATTACGGATGGACCATCGAGATGCAGGTGCGCGCGATCCAGCATGGTTTGCGCATCCTCGAGGTCCCGGTTTCCTCCAAGGTCCGCGCCGCCGGGCAAAACAAGGTGTCGGGCAACTGGGCCGCGAGCCTGCGTGCGGGCTGGAAAATTATCTGGACGATTTTCAGACTGGCGGTATCGAGGAGTGCAGGAGAAGGGAACGCTTCGTAGTAGACGCGCGTGTGCAGCAGGCGCTTGGTGACGGCGCCCCGGTGGTGGCGCTCGAGTCGACGATCATTGCGCATGGAATGCCGTACCCGGTGAACGTCGAGACCGCGTTCGAGGTGGAACGGATTGTGCGGCGGCACGGCGCGGTTCCAGCAACGCTTGGAGTGGTGGCCGGCGAGGTTGTCGTTGGCCTGATCGCGGATCAGATTGAATTGTTCGGCACAAGCCAGGAGGTGGAAAAAGCCGGAGAGCGGGAACTTCCCCTGGTTGTGGCGCGCAAGGCGCACGCGGCCGTAACCGCCCTAGCGAGCATCGCGATCTCGGAAGCCGCCGGGATCCGCGTCTTTGTCACGGGCGGCATCGGCGGCGTAGGGCCGCTGGCGGCGAAGAATTTCGACATTTCGGCCGATTTGCAGGCGATTGCCGCATATTCCCTGATCACAGTGTGCGCCGGGACGAAAGCGTTCATGGATGTTCCGGCCACCCTCGAATACCTGGAGACGATGCGCGTGCCGGTGGCCACGTGGCGCGCCGCGGAGTTCCCGCTGTTTTATTCCCGCCGCAGTGGCGTGAAAAGCGCTTGGGTGGCGCGGGGGGCGGAGGAGATCGCCCGAGCCTTCGAAGCCAAAATGAGCCTGGGAATGAACGGCGGCATGCTGGTGGGCGTGTCCGTGCCGGAAGAGGATGCGCTTCCCTAAGAGGAGACGCGAGCGGCGATCGGGAAGGCCATGGCGTGAATCCGGGAGACCGAATTCGCCGGGAAGGCGGTCACCCCGTTTCTGCTAACTAACTACTTTCTGGCGCAAAAAGAAAGAGCTAACTTCTTTGTTTTGAGCGGTGCTCGACTGCCAACCGTGCCGGGATGAACATTGAGCGGTCTCTCGCGGCATCAAGGGAGAGTCTGCGGGCTCTC
>JADLBG010000077.1 GCA_020847895.1 Bryobacterales bacterium | reverse complement strand
TTGAGTTCGAGATTGGCGAGGATGGAGCAGAGGTTCGCATTACCGCATCTTTCCCCATAGCCGTTGAAGCAGCCTTGGACGTGAGTGGCTCCTGCCTCCACCGCGGCAATGGTGTTCGCGGTGGCGACGTCGGAATCATTATGGCAATGAATGCCGAGGATGCCATCGAATCGCTTGCGGACGTCAGAAAAAACCTCGATCAGCCTGCCGGGAAGCGTGCCGCCGTTGGTATCGCAAAGGCAGAGGACATCCGCGCCAGCAGTCTTCGCTGCCTCGAGTGTACGAAGCGCGAAATCGGGGTTGGAGAGGTAGCCATCAAAGAAGTGCTCCGCGTCGTAGACGACCTCTTTTCCGTGCGCTTTGAGGTAGGAAACCGTTTCCGAAATCAGGGCAAGATTGTCCTGCTCCGAAATTCCGAGAGCGCGCCGGGTGTGCAGATCCCAGCTTTTTCCGAAGATGGAGATGACCGGCGTTGAAGCTTCCAGTAACTGACGAACATTGGGATCCTGATCCACCCGGTTACGGGCAAACCGGGTGGATCCGAAAGCGGTGAGCCTAGCGTGCTTGAGATGGAGTTCGCGGGCCCGGGAAAAGAACTCCTTGTCGCGGGGGTTCGACCCGGGCCATCCGCCTTCAATGTAGTCGATACCGAGTTCGTCAAGTTTCTGCGCAATCACCAGTTTGTCTTCGACAGAGAAAGAGACGGCCTCGCCCTGAGTGCCGTCTCGCAACGTGGTATCGAACGTGAAGATTTTCATGGCTCCTATCTCCGCACACCTTGCAGCCAGCCACCGATGCTAGTTAGCCGCTACAGGCACACCCGCTTCCTTCTTGCGTTTGAGGAAGGTCATCATGTCACGCAAAGGTCCACCGACCTTTTCGATGAGCAGGTTCTTGTTGGCTTCGCGCATAGCAAGGAAATTGTGACGTCCAGTCCTATTTTCCTCCATCCATTGGCGAGCGAATTCACCGGACTGGATTTCGGCGAGGATCTTCTTCATCTCGGCCTTGGTCCGGTCGTTGATGATACGAGGGCCGCGGGTGTAATCCCCGTACTCGGCAGTGTCAGACACGGAATAGCGCATGTAGCCCAAACCGCCTTCATAGATGAGGTCGACGATGAGTTTGAGTTCGTGGAGGCACTCGAAGTAGGCGATTTCGGGGGCATAGCCGGCTTCCACGAGGGTCTCAAAGCCGGCGTTGATGAGCGCGCTGACGCCTCCGCAGAGAACGGTCTGCTCGCCGAACAGGTCGCTTTCGGTCTCTTCCTTGAAGGTGGTTTCAATAACACCCGCCTTGAGGCAACCAAGGGCCAGGGCATAGGCGAGGGCGTTTTGAAGAGCTTTTCCGGAAGGGTTCTGATGGATGGCGACAAGGGCAGGGACGCCGACGCCTTCGGTGAAGAGTTCCCGCACACGGTGCCCAGGGGCCTTGGGCGCCACCATGGAAATGTCCACATCGGGAGGCGGAGCAATGAAGCCGAAGTGGATGTTGAAGCCGTGGGCGAACATGACGGTCTTACCGGCTTTCAGATGGGGGGCGATTTCCTTGTTGTAGATATCCGCCTGAATATGGTCTGACACGAGGATCATGACCATGTCGGCGATCTGAGCAGCATCGGAAACGCTGAGGACGCGCAATCCGGCGGCCTCGGCTTTTTCCTTGCTTTTGCTGCCAGGGTAGAGGCCGACAACAACGGAAGCTCCTGAGTCGCGCAAGTTGAGGGCGTGCGCATGACCCTGACTTCCATAGCCGACAATGGCGACAGTCCGGCCGTTGAGGTTATCCAGACTGCCATCCTTTTCATAGTAGCGATTAGGCATTCAACACTCCGTTTCGATCTTTGGATTTGGAGGCCTCCACGCCGGTTGGGACAGGCGGAGAGAGGCGCAATTTCTTGGCTTCCAGGGAGACGGCAACCTGGCCGGATCGGGTGACTTCGATTTCGCCATAGCTGCGCATCACATCAATGAATTCGTCCATTTTCTCAACGTCTCCCGTCGCTTCGATGGCGAAGCCTTCAAGGGAAGAGTCGACGACGCGGGCTCCGAAGATCTCAGCCTCCTTAAGGATAGCGGTCCGGCTATCCATAGGAGCGCGGACGCGGAGAAGGACCATTTCCCTGGTAACGGCAGGACCATCAGTCAGGTCGACCGCCTGCAGGACGTTGATCAGCTTATTCATCTGCTTAATGACCTGGCGGCGGAGGGGGGGTTCGACGTCAACAGCGATGGTCATCCGGGAAAGGGTGGGGTCAAGAGTCCGGGCTACTGTCAGGCTCTCGATGTTGTAGCCGCGGGCGCTCAACAATCCGGTTACGCGCATCAATGCGCCGGGCTTGTTTTCCAGGAGAAGGGAGATCACTTGAATCATAAGAGTTCCTCGAAGCAATTCACACTCACTTCAAAACCTCGACGGGTTGAGGAGGGGATAGGACCATCTCGTGAATGGCGCCACCCGCAGGCACCATGGGAAAGACGTTATCAAACGGGGCCACTTTGACGTTCAGCAGATAAGGACCAGGTTCGCGCACGGCCTGCTCGAGGGCAGAACTCAGTTCAGAGGGCTTATCGATGGTTCGTCCTTTGAAGCCGTATGCACGAGCAAGAAGTTCCGCATCAGGGAAGCAATCGAGTTGGACGGCACACATTCGGTTGTTGTAGAAGAGTTCCTGCCACTGGCGAACCATACCGAGATAGCCATTGTTCATGACGATCACCTTCACCGGCAGACCGTAGCTGGCAATGGTAGCGAGTTCCGGAATCGCCATCTGGAAGCCACCGTCCCCAAGAATGGCGAAAACGAGTTTGTCGGGGCGGGCGAACTGGGCGCCGATGGCAGAGGGTAAACCGAAACCCATGGATCCGAGTCCACCGGAGTTGATCCATAAACGGGGATGGTTGAAGCGAATGAACTGCGCGGCCCACATCTGGTGCTGGCCAACATCCGAGCAAACGATGGCTTCACCGGCGGAAAGACGGTCAATTTCGACCATCAAATGCTGGGGCTTGATTTCCGTGGTGGAGAAGGCGGGAACAATCGGGTGTTCGGCTTGCCAGTCGCGGACCTGCTTCCACCAGAAGCTGCGGTGTTCCAGGTTGACATCGCCCATGCCCGGCTTGAGTTCGACCAGCGCTTTGGTGAGTTTGGGCAGTACCTTCTTGACATCTCCCACAATGGGCAGATCCGGGTTGCGGATCTTGCCGATCTCGGCGGGGTCCACGTCAACATGGATCACTTTTGCGTGAGGCGCAAAGGCGGCGAGCCGTCCGGTGACACGATCATCGAAGCGAACGCCCAAGGCAATGAGCAGGTCGGCTTGCGACATGCCCATGTTTGCCGCGTAACTCCCATGCATGCCGGGCATGCTGACAAAATTGGGGTGCGAGGACGACAGAGCGCCCAGGCCCATTAAGGTACAGACAGTGGGGCAATCGATTAGCTCGACCAATTCGCGCAACTCTTCACTTGCGCCGGCGGCAATGATGCCTCCACCTGCATAGACGTACGGGCGACGAGACTCCCAAATCATTTGAGCCGCGCGGCGAATCTGTCCGGAATGGCCTTCGGTTACGAGTTTGTAGCCAGGAAGGTGAATAGCGCTGACCGGGGTGTAATGACCTTGCCCCTGAAAGACATCTTTCGGTATGTCAACCAACACGGGACCGGGGCGGCCGGTGGCGGCGATGAAAAAGGCTTCGTGGACGATTTGGGGAAGGTCGTTGAGACTCTTGACCAGGAAGTTGTGCTTCGTGCAGGAACGGGTGATTCCGAAGGTGTCCGCTTCCTGGAATGCATCGCTGCCAATGAGCTTGGATGACACTTGTCCAGTGATGGCCACAATCGGAATGGAATCCATCATTGCGTCGACGAGTCCAGTGACCAGATTTGTTGCTCCGGGCCCGGAAGTCGCGCAGCAGACGCCCACTTTACCAGTTGAGCGGGCATATCCCTCGGCGGCAAACGCCGCATTTTCCTCGTGGCGAACGAGGATGTGGCGGATCGGGTCATCATGAAGGCAATCGTAGAGGGGCAGAGTAACGCCACCCGGGTAACCGAAGATGACGTCTACGCCCTCTCTAGAGAGGCATTCAAGAAGCATCCGGGCTCCACTCATCAAATTCGACATTGCACTTAACCTCTTTCTAGAAACTTGCTGCCACAAGATCGGCCTACGGATAAGAGTGCCGACCAACAAAAAAGGCCACCGGCCGACTAACTTTGCCCCGCCGATGACCCAAGTGTTTCAGAAGAACACTAGACTCACGCGGGGCCGGCTACGATGACCCCAATAATACCTACGATTACGGATACAAGGATGGTGCGGTTAGGAAGGAGAAGCTTGGAGAGCGTGGACACCATACCGTTGAAAAGGGAACTACTCCACAAGGGTAGAACAAGGAGCAGGCCAAATGCAAGAGGGGTATGACATAAATCTTTTTAATATTCACATTAAGCGGAAGTCCGGCCTAGGACGCCTGGTCTCACCTGGAATGCTAAGTCTTTTCTTTTGCTCAGTTTAGTGATGGCACAAGGATTATCGGCGGGTTGTCCCGGAGGCGGTCACAACGAATTCAGCTTTTTCATTTGTCTTCTTTTCAATCACTTGCATCGCGCCTTGCCTTTCGCAGAAGGTCGCCGTTGTTACATTTGGATCAGAAGTTGGCTGTTGTATCCGCGGGCGGTGACCGGCGGGGAACGACGGCCGAGAAGAAATGGACAAACAACAAGATTCGCAGCCGAGCGGCAAAGAACATGAGCAGTCAGATATGGACCCGCCTAAATTGGCCGAACGGCTGTTTGAGAGCGCCGCCTGGCATTTACTACAGGAACAAATAACAGTCATGGAGTTCATGAGGCTGATCCACGTGAAACGTGAGATTGGTGGAGAGCAGATCAGGGAGATTCTTGTGCGATGGGTAGAAGAGTCACAGGGGGGTTGTGCAGACAAGACATAAGGTATTCTCCACTCCCGTCACAAGTAAGGTTTCACGATTCGAAGTCGCGGTTCAAGGGGTTTTCCGGACCGATTGGAAGCGGGAAAAGCCAAGCGCTGTGCCATGAGGCCATCCGACTTAGTTACTTGAATCCGAGTAGGCTTGGCCTTGTCGGGGCGCCAACATATCCGATGCTTAGAGACTCGACACAGGTTGCCTTCCTGGACGTGCTACGAAGCAACAGAATCCCTTTTGAGCAGAATCGGACGGAGAACACAATCACGATTTCGGACGCGGGGTCCAGGATTCTGTTTCGCCCGATGGAAGACTACGACCGGCTGCGGGGAACAAATCTTGCGTGGTTTGGCGTCGACGAACTTACCTATACGCCGGAGGCAGCATGGCTGAGGTTGGAAGGAAGGCTACGCGACCCAAGAGCCAAGCGAATGTGCGGCTTCGGAGTGTGGACCCCGAAGGGCTACGACTGGGTATATGAAAGATTTATTCGTTCCCGAGGAGGAGATTATGAAGTCATCATTGCCAAACCAGGCGAGAACCGCCACGTACTCGAAACAGCGCCGGATTTCTACGACCGCCTCCGTCGCAGCTATGACGAACACTTTTACCGCCAGGAAGTACTTGGTGAGTACATGGCAGGAACGTCGGGCAGGGTTTACTACAATTTCGACCGTACTCGCCAAGTTGCGGATATTTCGGCGACAGAAGGTGAGCCCTTGCTTTGGGCGCTGGATTTCAACGTGAGCCCAATGTGCTCGGTAGTCGCTCAACGGTCCGGCACCGCGTTGCGAGTAGTGGACGAGATCGTCCTGCAGCGGTCTTCCACATGGGAAGCATGCGAGGAGTTCTCCAACCGTTACCAGGGGAGGTTCTCGGCCTTGTCCATTTATGGCGACGCATCGGGTTACCACTCGCAGACTAGCGGGACAACGGATTACCAGATCATTCGCACACACCTGAGCCGCACGTGGCGCGATGTGAGCATCCGCGTTCCGAAGAGCAATCCGCCGGTGAGGGCGCGCACGGCTCTTGTGAACAACCGGTTGCTTTCCGCAACCGGAGACGTGGATATTCTCATCGGGTCTCGCTGCCGCCATCTCATCAAGGACTTAGAAGAAGTGACATACAAGCCGGGAACGGGCGTTATTGACAAGGACCGCGACACGCAGCGCACACACACGAGCGACGCGCTCGGGTATCTCGTCTGGCAAGAGTTCGGCGACCGACCAACCATCGGCGAGCAGAACAGAAGATTATTCTAACGGCGCCGCCGAGGGCGCATTGGAGGGACACCGAATGGACATCACAAGAGAGCACCCTGACTACACACTCTCAAAACCGATTTTGCGCAAGTATGGCGATTTGTATGCCGGCGGAGAGCAACTAAAATCCCGCGCCACAGATTACCTGGCGAGCAGGCAGAAAGAGCCGCCGGATGTATACGCAGAGCGATTGTCACGAGTCTTCTACGAAAACTACATCGGTTCCATTATCGACTGGTACTCGGCTACGGTATTTCGGCGCGAGCCCGCGTTGAGCTTTGAGACTCAAGACGAGCCGGCGAAGGCGTTCTATTCCTCGTTTGCGGATGATTGCGACTTGCGCGGAACAAGTCTGGCTTCGATGCTGCGTCAGCAGTTCGTAGGGACGCTCGTCTACGGGCGCAGCTACCTTCTGCTGGATTTTCCTCGGGCCAATATCCAACCGACCACGCGGGCCGAAGAGGATCTGCACGGGATGTCGCGAGCATACCTAGTCGATTATGGCGCAGAGAATCTGATCAATTGGAGCCGCGACGAGCGAGGAATATTCGACTGGGTGGTACTGCGGCAAAGAAGCCAGCGAACGGACTCGCCTGGGTGCGCCGGGCCGACGGGGGAGACAAAGTGGCTCTATTATGACCGATCGAAGTACCAAGTATATAGCCGACCGGAAGGTGAATCCACAGAAGCAGAGGTGGTCCTGGTCGACGAAGGTTACCACGGGCTCGCCTCGCAGAGCATCGTCCCACTTTTCGAACTGAAGGTATCCGAAGGGCTATGGCTGATGAACAAGGCGGCCTTATTGCAGCTAGAGCATTTCAACAAATCCAATGCATTGGCGTGGGCCCTGACGATGGGGCTATTTGCAATGCCAGTCATCTACTCAGACAAGGAGTGGCGACAGTTAGTTGGTGAATCCTACTACATCCAGTTGGGGCAAGGCGACCGGTTTGGTTGGACGGAACCGGAGGGGCGCGTATTTCAGATTGCGGCGGACAACTTGTCCAGGCTCCAAGAGGAAATATACCGTGTTTGCTATCTGCAGCACCAAGCGCAAAGCGTGAACAGCAGAGGCCCCAGCCAGTCCGGGCTCAGTAAGCAGAGAGACTTCTCGGTAACCCAGGAAGTGCTACGGGGGTTTGGAGACACCATAAAGGACTACATCAAGAAAATCCTACGCGCACTGATTGCGGCTAGACGAGACAGAGTCTACGTGGATGCGACGGGTATGGATGACTTCGACATTGGCGACTTTGCATCGGATTTGGCAGACGCGGAGAGGCTATTGAGTCTAGATATTCCTTCCCCAACATTAAGAGCCCAGGTGCTCAGAAAACTTTCAGCCAAGTATTTATGCGATGTCCGGCAAGACATCAAAGACCGCATTAATGTGGAGATCGATCAATCGTTGTTGCAGTAAGGAGTGCGGAACACATATATGAGCGAAGAGAGCAGCACACATCGTTCGGGAGGACCTCAATCGGAGGACATCCGAACATTGATCAGGCACGTGATCCGTGAATACAACACGGAAGAGAAGGAACGGAATGAGCCGGCGTATAAGGTGGAACTTCAGGAGGAGCGGCGCCGCCGTGAACAACTGGAGCGGCGAATCAATGAGCTCGCCGAAGAAAACCGGCGCAGCCGGGCGATTGCCGAGGAAGCTGAGCGCCAGACGGCCATTCGCACCGAATTCCAGAAACACGGAGTGACGAAACTGGACCTTGCTTTCAAGGTGGTCAAAGACGATGTTCGGAGAAGCAGCGAAGGGCAGTATCTCGCTCGGGGCACCGAGGGAGATATCCCTCTCACGGAGTATGTGACGCGGTTTGTTCAGGAGAATCCTGAACTCTTACCGGCTCGCTTATCAGGCGGTTCGGGAGCCGCATCGGGCGTGCGGTCGAGCATGCCTAAACCAGCAACTTTCGTGGACATCGACAAGATACGTCCGGGCATGGACCCCAAGGATCTTGCACGAATCAGGGAGGAAGTTGCACGTATGGCCCAGCAGAGTCTATCCGGCGGATAGGAAGCGCAGGCCGCAACATAGATGGAATGAATCGAAAGAATTAGGAGCGTAAAGCCAGATGGGAGTTATTACTTCCGCTAATGTAGCAAATGCGATCGTCAAGCTGGTGGCTGTTGACGCCTTGCCGGCCCTGATGGGCAACCTTGTTATGGGTAACCTAGTGAATCGCGACTTCGAGCCTACCCTTGCGCAGGCGGGCGACACCGTGAATGTGCCGATCCCCCCGACGTTGACAGCAAACAATATCGCCGAGGGCGGGACAGTAGTGACACAAAACCCCAGCATGGGGAACTCACAAATCGTCCTGAACACGCACGCGGAGGCCACCTTTCAGATTCCAGACGTTACGAAAGTACTTGCCGTTCCGGACTTGCTGCAAGTGTACATGCAGCCGGCAGTGGTGGCGCTGGCAGAAAAGATTGAGACCGACTTGCTATCGCTATATTCGCAGTTTACTGCCAACTCTCCAGTTGGCACGGCGGGAACAGCCATCACGGAAGCGGCAGTCGATGCGGCTGAAACAGCATTGTTCCAAGCAAAGGTTCCCGCGAGCCAGAACAAGCATCTGGTTGTGGACGCGAACACATACTCGCAATTGCGTCAAATTCCGCGATTCAGCGAGTTCCGCACCGCGGGCGAAGCAGGGCTCCGGGCGCTGGTTGATGGATCGGTGGGCAAGATCAAGGACTTCTTCGTCTTCCGGTCACAGTTCGTCGCGCGAACAGGGAGTTCGCCGGTTACCACCAACAACATCGCTTTCGCGAAAGATGCACTGGCGTTAGTGATTCGGCGTTTGCCACAACCGCTGCCGGGAACAGGGGCGGTAGCCGAGTATGCGGAGTTGGGCAACTTCGGCATGAGGGTGATCATGAGCTACCAACCGAACACGTTGGCGCAGCAGTTTACCGTGGACGTTCTCTACGGAGCGGCGGTTCTGCGCAACACTTTCGGCGTGCAGGTGAAGAGCTAACACACTCAATCGGGTCCTGGCCACAGCCAGGACCCATGCCAAGCTTCGCTACAGAAAGAGAAACACATATGGATTTGAAAAGCTACTACCATCAGATTCGCGAACGCGCGGCCGAGTTGTCGGGCGATTTCTTGGTGGTTGCCAGCCTGGCAACACCTGACGGCGGGAAGGCCGGGGTCTTGACAGAAGTCACTCGACAGCAGGCAGCAAAGCTGATTGTCGAAAGGCGAGCCAGACCCGCAACCGAGGAGGAAACTACTGAATTCCTCCAGGAGAAGAAAGAGCGTCATACGGCAGCCGAGGAACAAGCTGCGGCATCGAAGCTACATCTAACGGTGGTTTCCGATAAGACATTCCGCATGTTGGAATCAAACGCCCCGCCCAGTAATAAGAAGACGGAGGGGTGAAGCCATGGCGCTCTGGAAGGACGGAAGCATACCGAAGATTGCTGATTTGACACGGTATGAGCGGGGGATCATTGGAGTAGCTTCAATAGAATCCATCGATCTACAGGACAAGATAGACCTGGGACGAGAGGAAGCCAATACCTGCCTGAAGCGGTTCCTGGAGAGCCAACCACACGCCTCCAGTGTTGACAGCGCACTGGGCGAAGTCGTCATTACGGAACCATTAGCCCGGTGGGTCACGATGCTGGCCCTGGCGCTGGCGTATCGCGAGGCACACTTTTCCAATCTGTCTGAACGCTATAAAGGCAAATGGGAGGAGTATAGCCGTCAGGCCGCGGGAGCCCGTGACGAACTCTTCCTGAGCGGTGTGGGGTGCGTCTCCAAACCGATCTGCCGGCCGAGCGCTCCGGCGGTCGAGGTAGTGGCCGGCAACGCCCCCGCCAACACATATTACCTGGCTGCTTCCTGGCTGGATTCCTCAGGTAATGAAAGCGAAACGAGTGAACTTTCGGTTGGTGTTTTGTCCGAGCCGGGAAGTTCAATCCAAGTGTCCCTCAAAGCCCCGCCTCCATTGGCGGTGGCGTGGAATATGTACGCCGGCCTAACCGATTCGCATGTAGAAAAGCAAAATAGCGCACTTCTGAATCTCACCGATCGTTGGGTAATGCCGGAGACGGGCCTGGCCACGGGGCCTGGACCGGCCACCGGCCAGCTACCCGATTATTACGTGCGTGGGACGAATTATCTATGGCGAGGGTGACAGATGACAACAATTGCAGCAGCCGCAACCTCGGCGCTGAGGGATCTACTTGCCGGCGAACCTGGAATCATTCCCGCGCCGGATACAGCGACGCCAGCACGAGGCGGACTATCCGCACCTGTTCTTACGGGGAACGTACCGCTGGACTTAATTGAGCGCGCACCCAGTTCCTACCCTTACGTTCAAGTGTATTGTGACAAGGTGAGCAACGTTCAGCGGGAGAAATTTCGTACTTTCTCAGGCAAAGCTCAACTTGTGATTGAGATTCGCTCCTCGGCGGAACACATCACCACTACTGAACTGTTACTACAATCCTACACGGACAGTGTACTGCAGGTGCTGAATGCGAACAAAGGCGACTGGGGCGGGGGACGGTTTTACGGAGGTGGTTATGAGGTCATCTTCACGCCGATGAAGCGCGGTGGGCTGAATTATCTTCAAGCGGCCCGGGTAACGATATCCCTGGATATCACTTTGGATTAGCCGGGCAGATGGGAAAGCATGTATGGCATGTTATATATCGTCGAGAGACAACCGGTTCTACGTTGCCGTTGAACAACAATTTGGCGCCGCGGCAGAAATCGCGGCCACAAATCGATTTCCCGCCGTGTCTCTGTCTATCACGCAGGAAGCTGTCCTTCCGAAGCGACTGGACAAGACGGGAAGCAGAACGTACTCAGGAGAGGGGGCGCCATTTCGTACATCAGCGTCATTTATGCTCAAGAGCTACATGGCGGGGAACGCCCAAAGTTCTGGTGTTCCGTGCCATGGCCCGCTGTTTGAGTCCGCATTGGGAGGCGGCGCTCAGCCCTCGCCTGGCGGGGCGGTGGAAAGCGTCCTTGCTCCCGGGCAGATTCGATTTCTGAACCCGCACGGGCTCGGCGCGGGCCAAGGCCTGGCATTTGGGGGAGAACTTCGCTTCGCGGCCGCTGTGATAGATGACCGGACGATACGGTTGAATGCACCATTCACCATTCTGCCGGCGGCGGGATCTGTCTTGAGCCCAACCGTGAGCTACTCACTTTCGAAGAGCCTGAAGAGCGTCACGATATACGATTACTGGAGCCCCGAAACGGCAGTGCAACGTGTTGCGTGCGGTGCGGTGGTGGACCGGTTGAAACTTTCGGTAAACGGAGACTATCACGAATTCGAGTTTCGGGGACCGGCGGTCGAGCTTGTAGACAGTACCAGCTTTGTGCCTGGTTCAGGTTCGCTGACCGCATTCCCGGCGGAACCAGCAACGAGCACGATACCCGCTCCTGTGCCGGGACATCTCGGACAAGCGTGGATTGGTTCGACTCCGAACCAATTCTTTACGTTGACAGAGGCGTCACTCACACTGGACAACAATGTTGACATGAGGGCGCGCGAGTTTGGATCGACCAAAGCACGGTGTTTTGCTCCGGGCGCGCGGTCCTTAGCACTTCGGTTTTCCGTATTTGCACAAGATGATGCGGCCACGAGGGCATTGTATGCCGCCGCGAAACAGTTTTCGCCAGTGGAGGTCATGTTGCAATTGGGGCAACAGCCTGGTCAGTTGATGGGAATTTATATGAAGAGCGTCGTCCTGTCTGCGCCTAGCTTTGACGACCGGGAGCCAAGAGTCGAGTGGCGATTTGACGGCTGTCTTGCGCGCGGCCAAGCGGAAGACGAAATGTACCTGGCCTTCGCATGACAACGATGCATTACAGCAGCACTATTCAATACGAATCACGCATGATCCCTGGGGTGACGTTCACGCTGTGGAGGTTGTCATTTGGGAAGCGTCTTGAACTCCTCCGACGCGTTCATTCGCTGGCGGGGAAACAGGAGTTCTGTACCGCCTCCCAGACGGTGGAAAGTCAGTATGAGGCGGCGATCCTCGAAAAAGCCATGCAGCAGATTTATCTGGAATGCACCCTTGTTCAAGTAGAGGGGCTGCTGATCGACGGGGAACCGGCATCTACAGACATCCTGCTTCAGCGAGGGCCCGAGAACCTTGTGGGGGAAATCATAGGCACGATTCACCGTCACATGGGGTTATCGGCGGAAGAACAAAAAAACTGATTGTCGCCTTTCACTTCAGGATGTCACGCCAGGCCGAGTGGAAGTGCGATCCGTGCCGAAGAACAGGCCTGGATGTCATGCGTAACTGTTCATGGTTGGATATCAACATCAGGACAGAGAAGCCAGTTTGGGGGCGAAAAGGCACGTACACGACATCTTGCCCTAAGTCTGTCATCTCCTCAGACAGCGAGCAATGGGTCCAACTCTTCTACACCATGAAGATACTCAACCAGCGATTGCACCTGTGGGACATAGATGCTCGGACTGTAGACGCGTTAATCATCTTGGACACTGAGTTCCGGAAGGAGACTATTCGTGGCTAACTCATCAGGCGCACACATCTTGCTGAGGCTGTTGCAATCCCTCGCAGCCGGCGGTGGTTCCGCGAGGGACGCTGCTGCTTACCTCGCAGCGGGCCCAGACTTCGCGGACCTACTTGTCAGCCCCTTGACCGGAAACATACCTTCGGCAAGCACCGCACCCGCCACTTCTTCCCTAGGAGTTGGCGCCGGCGCCGGCATTACATCTCTGCCGGGTTCGGTCTTATCCACGTTGCTATCCGCCCAACCACGGCATGCAAAACCGGAATTGAGCTACTTATCATCGGGAGTGCTTGGCGGTCTCCTAGGCTCCTTGCTTGCCTCTGATGCAGCCGACACCCAGTCTCCGCGTGCGCCCTTCGTACTTCCTCCATCGATTGCACTCGAAGCGGGGGTCGGATCGGCGGCCTCGCCTGTCGCATTGGACTACAGCCAGGACGGCACGCCGCGCACAACGCCAACGCTTGGACAACCGACCGCCTCGACCGTTGTGGTGAACGTGCAGGCGATGGACAGCCGATCGTTTCTTGACCACAGCGACGACATCGCGCGCGCCGTCCGGGAGGCTTTGTTAAATTCACACCCATTGGGCGACTATTTAACGGAGTAACCAATGAGCCTCTTTCCCAAGCTGAAGAGTGGAGCGATCTGTCAATATCCGACGCAGTTCAGCCTATCCTGGCGTACACACGTTACCATGTTCCTGGACGGTTCAGAGCAACGGTACGCCAGCACTTCCAGCCCGGTGCGCAGGTGGAGCATTCGGCTTGATCTGCTTGACGAGCAGGAATCTCTAGCACTGCAACAATTCTTTGTCGAGCAATCAGGCCGCTACGGCATCTTCGAGTTTCAAGACCCGCTAACAGGGCAAGTATATCCTGAGTGCTGCTTTGAGTCAGACCGCAATGACATGGGCCAGTCCGGCGAGTCGCGGCATCACACCACATTAACCATTCGCACGATACACTAATATGCCTTTCTTTCCTCATCTCAGTAACGGTCTCATCGCCCAATTTCCTTTGGCGCGATCCCGCCGCTTTCGGACCTTATTAAATGAAACTGCTCAGTATCGGTCCGTCAGGTCGCCGGACACAGCAGCCCACAGGACCAGGTGGGAACTTAGTTTCCATGGGCTAACGGATCTGGAACGCAAAGCTGTTGAGGACCTTGCCTTAGCATCGGGTGGAATGCTCCGCACGTTTACGTTCCTTGACCCATATGACAACCTACTCCCACAGAGTGAGTACTATCTTGCCAATATCTGGCAAAAAGACGCTGGATTAGTTGTCACACCAGGACAGACGGACCCGAATGGCGCTCAAAGAGCTTCACTGATCTCCAATCCTACAAATATAGGCCGGCGACTTTATCAACTATTACCGATCCCGTGCTCCGCTCATTTCGTTTCCAGCGTCTACGTGCGCGCCAACACTCCCGCAACGATATCCTTACTGATCGGTCCACCTTCTGAATTACACTTACAAGACTTCGACGCACTCGCCGAATGGACACGCCGGGACATTCACCATATTCCCAGTGGCTCTCAGGAACTGTTGCTCATCGGCATTCAATTGCCGGCGAACACGGAGATCGTCATCTTTGGCTGTCAACTGGAGGTGACACTGGTTCCCACTGATTACAAGGTGACATCAGATCACGGTGGAGTTCACGAGGGTTGCCGCTTGGCAAGTGATCGCCTTCAGTGGACTACTTCCGGCATAAACAACCATTCCATCACATTGTCCGTAGTCACTACACACCCGTAGCCATGCCTTCCCTCTACACCATCAAAGAACAGGAAGTTCTGGACACTCCGATTGTTTTGTTCGAGTGTTCTCTCCGCGACGGCTCGACGCAATATTGGAGCAGCCACAATGTTGTCCTGGACGGGCACACCTACAATGCGCGAGTGCTTAGCCACAATCTCTTTGAACTGCGCTATGGAGGCGACTCAGTCTCGGACAGCAGCGGCAGGCTGTCTCTCTCACTTGCCAATGCTGACGCGTACTTCGCGCAGATTGATCGGTCGACAGGGTGGAAGGGCGCCACAATCGTGGCTCGGTTCACGTTCTTTGATCTTTCGAACCAGGCGTCGCCGTCCGGTTCCAGAATACTCTTCGCTGGGATCTGGTCCGGCCTTGATGAGTCAAACGAGTCCGTTGTACGAATCAGCTTTCAGAACCGCCTCGGGATGCAGCGTCAACTACTGCCGAGCGTCAGGATTCAGCGCCGCTGTCCATGGCTGTTCCCAAGTACTGAGATCCAACGTCTCGAGGCGCAAACCGGGGGTCCGGAAGGAATCTACTCTCGATTCTACAACTGCGGCTACTCTGCCGGACAACCGGGCGGCGTGGGAAATCTGAATGCCGGGGCGCCGTATGCCTCATGCGACTTCACAAGATCTGCCTGTACGGCGAGGGGGATGTTCGACGTCGATGACGGCGGAATTGCGACGCGACGATTTGGCGGAATGGAGTTTCTTCCCGTTCGACTGACGCAGGAGAAACAACTCACCGCAGGAAACGAAGCGGCATATAGCGGCTTTGTTCCCCTGATCTACGGGACCGCATGGTATCAGCCGCCCGTGGTAGTCACAAAGCAGACGCCGGAATACACCAAACTTGAAGTCCTTCTGGGGTTGGGGCCAATTCAGGGCGTACTGAAGGTACTCGTTAACAGCGTGGAACTACCCGCTTCACAGCCGAACAAGGTCATGGATTCCACCGGGAGGTACCAGATCGGCAGCCTGGGGGAGCGGACTGGAGCATTTGATCCCGAGATTAGCAACCCGGACGGCACTCCTTTAGGGAACCCGTACGGAAGTATGGCCTACGCCATGATGTCAGTTCCCGCCTCACTCTACAACGGAAGCGCCATCCCAAAGGTAGAGGTTCTCGTTGACGGTTTACAGGTTCAGCGGTTTGATGACCAGGGCGGATTCCTTGATCATTTCTTCACTAACAACCCAGCCTGGATCGCCCTCGATGTGCTACGCCGGACGGGTTGGAAGCTACGCGAACTCGATATTCCCTCGTTCGCTCTTGCAGCGAGCGTATGCGACGAGGCAGTCACTAGCGTTGGCTATGCAGGCGAAGCGTTGTCGATTCCACGCTGGCGATTCAACGTGGCGCTTGTGACGAGACGTAGCGCAAGCGAAGTACTCCGTGGATTGCGAAACGCATGCGGACTGTATCTGAAGCATGGACCGGACGGACGGTTGCAGGCAGGTATTGAGGACACACTGGCAAAGCAGCATATCGTGAAGCCCGACGGGAGCAACAGTGTCCAGACGTTGAATAACGGGTGGCCCGCATACGAATTCGGCGATGGGACCTACGGATTCTCGGGTATTGCCCGCCGGCCGAACGGGGAGCCTTCACTACGCTTCTGGAGCAGAAGCCTCGCTGACACCCCAAACCGCCTATCCCTTCAGTTCCAGGATGAATTCAATCTATATCAGAAGGACAGTTTGTCTCTCACCGATATTGACGATGTCGTGACTTCCGGGCAGGAGATCTCAGCAACCATCTCTGCGCTAGGAATTGCCAACTTCAGCCAAGCCGCCCGGATTCTTACTACGCACCTGAAGAAATCTGTTGAAGGGAATCGTTATGTCCAATTTGAAACCAGCGTAAGAGGCATTGGATTGTCTCCTGGGGATATCATCACCATCACGTATGCTCGCGAACAAATGGATCGCGCTCCTTTTCGAGTATTGACCATAGCACCAGCCCTCGACTGTTCCAGTTTGCGTGTCACTGCGCAACTTCACAGCGACGAGTGGTATGTAACCGGGATGCCCTTGGCAAGCGATGCCGCAGTAGCACCGCGCTCTGATTCGGGTGTTCCACGCCCCGTATTGGGCACAGTTCTCGACGCGGAAGGGATACTCCAATATGAAGTTATGGAAAGAGCACTTCAGGAGACCGATGGAGGAGTGTCCATCTTGCTCTCGACATCCTTTACGGCGCCTACGGCGCCGGCCCCATCCTTTTCTTCGCGACCCAGGCTATCTTTACGGCCACAGACAACCACAGGAAACGGGACGCTAGCAGGTGGGAAGACTTATTACTACGGTGTCACCGCGCTGGACGCCGCAGGCAGTGAGAGTAGCTTGTCCTTTCTGGCTAGCGCTGCACTCCCGTCCGGCACTAACACGTGCAGCGTAACCCTAGGTGATCTAAACTTCCCGACCGGATCAGTGGCGTTCAATGTCTATCGCGGGGAAGATCCTCAGATACTAATGAGGATAGGACTCTGTCTGCCTATTTCCGTTACCTTTCTTGATGATGGAAAGACTCCCGCTATTGCTCCCGCACCAGATGAAAACTATGATCACGCTAATGTTTATTGGCGTTATGAGTTGCACCCGCCTATACCCGCAACTGTATATACTGATACAACTATTGGGAATCCATCACTCTCGATGGCTGTCAATGAATTCGCAGGACAAACAGTTACTGTGACGTCAGGACGCGGACAAGGCCAGGAGCGGACCATTCAGTTCCATACTGGCACCGTATTGACAGTGTCGCCGAAATGGACGGTCACTCCGGACGCATCCAGCACGTTCACTATCGCCGATCGTAATTGGCAGTTCGCTACCCGGTCGAAGGAAGGGACTGCAGAATTTACAGTCCCCAATAGAGACGGCATGACAATACACGTTTCGGTTCGAGCGGCCAACGCGAGAGATGAGGAATGCATGTACAGCCTGTCACCCTTGACACGCCGGCGCCTTACGGGGGATCCTGGCACGGCTGTAGATTCGAACGTACCACCGGCACCGTTCTTTGGTTTGCAACTAGGGGAGCAAGGCACCTTTGAGTTAGTCAGCGTTTCCTTCGCGGATCTAACGAATACACGGAATGTCGACTCAGGAAATTTGACGGTGCATTACTGGGATGAGATCAACGGCCGCACACCATTTCAGATCACCTCAGGTGTTTCGGCAAACGACGCACAGATCGAGATATCTCCCACGGGGACCGCACAAGTGGGCGATTTCCTTCAGGTTAATGCCGAACTGTTGCAGGTAGCGTCAGTGCCGGCCTCAGGGGCCCGCTATGGCGTAGTGCGCGGCGCCCTGGGATCTCTTGCCGCGCCGATCAACGCGGGGGAGCAGTGCTACCACCTGATGCGAAAGACCTACGTCGTACCTTTTCAACGCGACTTCTTTGGGAGTCCGGCTAGCGGCAGTTATTCATATAATATTTTTCAGCCCGATGTTCGTATCGCCGCGGCAGAGTTGTTTGTTACGAATAGCCGCGGAAACAGTCCGGCTCGACAGTGCGCGTATACAAGCTTCACAGATTGCGGGCTGCGGACTTTGTCCGGCGGCCAATACTCACTTCAGGTAAGTGGCTACCTGGCGGTTCAATCCAGCGCGGCACCGCAATTGATTATTGAGTCCACTCACTCGATTCGGGACGTCCTTGCCAACGTTGTTGAAGCCCCGGCGGGAGCGGACATTCACCTCACGATTCGCCTTGATGGTTTGCCCTTCTGTTCTCTCACCATCGCTGACGGCTCATTAAGCGCCACACCGGTGAACGGGTTTGGGCTCGCGCCGCTGCATTCGCAGGGAGTACTGACTCTGGACATTGCCTCGGTGCCAGAGGGCGGGGAAACGCATCCCGGAAGAGATCTGACGGTCACCATTAGGATCTAGACCAATGGCTGAAACACTTCAAAAACTCTGCCCCGATCGGGATCTGCAATGCTATTTCTTTCGTCCGTCGGCTGTAGCCGCCATTAGCGAAGCATCTCCACAAGGTTTCGTCGTCTCCGGCACATGGCGTCAACAGGCGGATTGGGCTGTCGTCGAGTGGAATCGCGATAACGTGTTTGAGCACCCGGCGATGCGCAACTTGCCGGATGGGGATCTTTCGAGGTTGGCGCTGAGCTACGAAGAGACACGGACGAATTGCATCCCACTGGATTCAGACTTGTACGCTACCGTGGCGTGGCCGTACCTGCGAATCTGGGCGGAGTCTGGCGTTGGTGAGCATCTCCACTATGTGCGTCTGAAGGACTATTCCACTCCGGTTGCCGGGTCATATGTGTGTGCCAGCGCCGCGTTCCAACTGGGTGGTATTCTTGCGGCCGGCGATTACGTGGGGCTCACGTGGCTCCAGGAGCAATACAATCATCAAGTGACAGTGTCCGATACGATCGCGACAGTATCTCAAGCCCTGGTTGATGCGATCAACTCACTCTCGCCGACGATGCGGGCAGAGCTTTCCGGAACCGCGATTGTGCTTCATTACGTTGGCCCGAATCAAGACCTCCAGACGAGCACAACCGGGGCTAATGGAAACCGATTGGGAGCCTACGGTTTTGTGTCAGGTTCGGGCACGGAACAGTGGCAACCCGCAGCCCAGTTATTCACTGGAGGATTGTCCCCCACACGCTGGCGCACGACCCTGGACTTTTCTAACCTCCACGATATCAACGGTTCTCCTGTTCCTATGATCTCGGTCAGAAAAATGCGTTGGACATACGCGGCAGACTTACAGCCGGGGCACTTCCAGCGATCCGAATTCGAGGTTCGAGTGTCAGCATGGCAAGTGACCGGCGACGGAGTGGGTTATAAGGTAGCGGGTCCGGGAAGTTGGCGGATAGACGATTCGGACGGCGCGACGCAGTACACCGGGGCATGGAATGCGGGCAGAGGTAACTTTTCCGGAGGGACCATTCATTACACGACGGCGCCGGGCGCGAGCGCATCGGTGAGGTTCCATCTCGATAGTTCTATGACGCTCTATGCCGGGGTACGCTACGCTTCCAGTGGATGTAGAATTTCCGCGACTATCGATAATGAACTCCCGGTTCTCTATGACTTACAAATCGCCGGAGAGGATACGCTCGCCCGCGTTCTCCTGGGGATTTTATCTCCTGGCGAACATACCGTGGCGCTCTCCCACTCGGGCGAGTCGGGTGAATACTTTTCCCTGGATTTCCTCGAGTTGGCTGCCCCGACTCCGATGCTACCAATGTTTCCCGCACAGGCGAAATACACTCTGGCAACGGATTGGGATACGGATCATTCGATCAGCCTGGCACCGGAACGTGTGGCGTGGATGCTGTATTCGCTTGGCTTCCGTGGCCGAGTTAACCACTATGTTGGGGCACTTTGGTTTTGTGAGCTGCTTGCGGACGGACACACGTATTCTGCAGCCACTGTTACATTCAATGGAGCGCCGGAGTTCAGCCAAGCCGTTTCCATTTCCATCGGGCGCGCCGGTGGCCTACCGGCAAACAGCACCGTATTCAGCCATTTGGCCTTGATTGGCGACACAGCGAATACAATCGCGAAGGCGTTCGAATTTCTGATCAACAACGGTTCGACAGGCGTTTGGGCTGAATCCGCGGGGAACGTCCTTACAGTGCATTCGAGATCGCTGGGAGCGGATGGAAACCGTTACAGTATTGCAGCGACGCCGAGTTCGGGATCCTTCACTGCGGTTGTCAGCGGCAACCTGTTCTCTGGAGGCGTCGATGGAGTCTGGCTGACAGATCTTACCGCTATACCCCGAATAAACCGGGCCGCACGGGACTGGACGAGAAGCTATTTTGCCGCCCTCAAGGGCTATGGACTACAGGGAACGGCCGCATTCAGCATGGAGTTGCAGCATGGAGACCCCTCTTTGGCGGCCGGCATAGCTCAAAGGTATCCAAGCGGCCAGCCTGTCCTACTGAATACGCCAGCTCTACAGACTAACTTCTCTCCTGCCAGCATTGCCTTCTGGCAACAGGCGTATCTGGACATGGCTAAGGTCATGAATGACACGCAGGTCACACCTTATCTTCAGTTCGGTGAAGTGCAGTGGTGGTATTTTCCTTACGATGGTTCGGGGTTGCCTTTCCATGACGAGTACACCGAGACGCGGTTTCACGATCAGTTCGGATTCGCGATACGTGCAG
>JADLBG010000076.1 GCA_020847895.1 Bryobacterales bacterium | reverse complement strand
TTTTCGAATCTATGATGCAGCGTGTGTTGGCGGCAACTGTCTTGTCCGTTTTGCTTTCTTTCCCGGCGCGTGCGCAATCGGTGGGGGCGACATTCGGAGCGGTCGTCCAGTTGGGCGGAACCCCGTCTGACATCGTTCTGGATGAGACTCGCGGACGCCTCTATCTTGTGAATACCAGCGCGAACCGCGTCGACATCTACGATTACAACGAAAAGAATATCGTCGGTTCCATCCCCACCGGCCTTCAACCTCTGGCGGCCGCCATCTCCATGGACGCCGCATACCTTTATGTCAGCAACAACGGAACCTCGACGCTCACCGTCGTGGATCTGAACACCAACCTGACCTCCCAAACCGTGACCCTGCCCGCCAAGCCTGAAGGTGTCGAAGCCGGCGTGGACGGGCGGGTCCTGATCACGACCGAAGGCACGGGATCGAACAGCCTGAACAACACGCTGCTCATATTCGACCCCACTCAGACCCAGCAGAATCAGGTCCAACCGGTCCAGTTTCCTCCCCCTCCTCCCACTCCCACGGGAATTCCCACCGTACTCACCCGCATCATTACCAGTTTCCGCGGGAAGCTCATCCGAACGCCGGACGGCCGGTTTATCGTAGGCCTCAGCACGGTCAATAACAATACACAGACGGTTGTTTTTCTCTACGAATCGCTCTCCGGCACCATCCTTAAGACGCGCACCGTCACCGGCCAATCCACCACGCTTTCCATGTCCCCGGACGGATCCCGTTTCATGGCGGGGTTTACGCTTTACGACACCCAGTCGCTTGACGCCGTGGCCCAGCAGTCTCCGGCGAACATGCCGTTTCTCTTCAGTGGAAGCTTCAACACCTTGCAGAACGTGGGCGGCAGCGCTTTCACAGCGGACGGCGCCACCTTGTATTCCGCCTTCAACGCCGCTCCTTTCACCCAACCGGCGACACGGCCCCAGGCTTCCACGCTTCTCATTTCCGACCCGAGAAACCTTAATGTGAAACTCGGAATCAAGATTCCGGAGAGTATTGTGGCGAAGATGGTGATCACCTCGGACGGCGCCAATGCGTTCGGCTTGTCCGAGTCGGGCATGATCTACCTGCCGTTATCCACTCTCTATGACTATCCGATCCTTCAGCCGGAAACCACCCAGGTTTTCCTGGCGGTGGACGAATGCAACAAGGGGATCGCGCGGGCAGCCGTCCGGATCAACAATTTGGGGAAGGGAAAACTGACCTTTAGCGTACCGAACCTGGGGGCGGCGCTGGTTGCGCAGATCTCGAGTGGCGTGGCCCCCTCGACGGTCACGTTTGTCATGGAACCCGGCCGCTCCGGCGTCACGAGGCAATACGGAACCAATTTATATACAGGCGCTGCCACCAATACGGGGACTCCTATCAATGTTAGTCTGGCATCGCTCGAGGCGATCAACATTCCCAACACCATCCGGATCTACATGAACTATCGGAATTCCGACCAGCGCGGCCAGATATTCCCCGTTCCCACCACGCCGAATAGTACCACCGAGGGAATTCGGGACCTGGCTCTGGATGAGTACCGAAACCGCCTTTACATCGCGAACTCGGGCTACAACCGGATCGAGGTGTTTGACACGAAGAATCAGCGCTTTCTGAATCCAATTCCGGTGGGCCAACTTCCCCATCAGATGGCGATCGCCACGGACAGCGCCACGATGTATGTAGGAAACGCCGGCGGGGAATCAATCTCCATCGTGGATCTGGACTTAGGGCGCGAGATCGGGCAGGTGGAGTTTCCGCCGATTCCCCGCGCCGGCAATGCGGCGATCACGGCGCCGGCGACACTTGCATACGGTCTTTCGGGCCTGCAGTTCATCATGAGCAACGGCACCCAGTGGAAGGTGGTGGCGGATACGGCAACGCTCCGTCCCACGGGCACTGCCAATACGATCGGTCCTGCCACGATTCCCGCCCCTCAGGTGATGCTGGCTAGTCCTGGTTACGACTATATCCTTACTTTGGCGGGAAACGGAACCGCTTATCTGTACAACGCCCTGATCGATACCTACACTTCTCAGCGCCAGTTGTTCACCAATCCGATACAGAGCTACTACGGACCCCTCTCGGCATCCACCGACTCCGCTTACTACATGGCGAATGGTCTGATTCTCAACTCCTCGCTCACCGTCGTCGGCGGCGCCGAGAGGCCGGGCACCATTCAGGTGGGACCACCTCCGGGACCCGGCCAACCGCCTAGCCAGACCGTCGTGAGTGGAGGGGAGCGCAATATCGCGGCGACGGCGGCGGTGAACGAATCGGTTTTCCTGCGTCTGACAACCCCTGTGCGACAAAACATCACTTCGGTTACGCGGGATGAAGTGCGTACCACCCTGGAAGCGCTGGATGTTCGAGCCAATACAGACTCCCTGATCGGGATAGTCCCCGAGAATCCGGTCACTGGAGTCTTCGGGACGCAGCGCTCGAATGTCCCTCCCCGGCAAATGGTGGTGGATTCCAAGGGAACCGCCTACGCGATCACCATTTCCGGACTCTCGGTGATCCCCACCACGCCGGCAGGAAGCAATACGCGTCCCAGCATAACCGGGGGCGCAAGAGGGATTGTGAACTCGGAAACCGGAGCCTCCAATTTCAAACCCGGGTCGTTCATCACCGTAACCGGTCAGAACCTGGCCAGTCCGGCCGTGGCGGACACCTTGCCTCCTCCGGCGATCCTTGGCGGGTCTTGCGTGGTATTCAATGACGTACCACTGCCGCTGCTACAGGCCTCCCCGAACCAGATCTCCGCCCAGATTCCGGAAAACCTCGTCAGACCTGGGCTGAATGTGGTCCAGGTACGGTCGCTTGCGAGGGCTCAGAGTTCGGATCCGGTAGTAGTAACGGTACAGCGCCCCTAAAGTGGGGGACATAATCGGGGCTTTTCCCGAGGCCGGATTTGCCAAAACCCTAGGTCCTGGAGATGCTCGAAAAATATGTGGTACTTTGGCAGATTTTTCTTGAGTCTGAGGGAGGACCTTGATACTATGAGTCTGGCCATATTTAACAGTGGTGCGGAGGAACAATGTTTAGACTGGCTCTTGGAAGTGCACTTGTAGCCCTTTTCTCGATAGTGAGCTACGGGGCGACGTATGATTTCAGCGGGGCGACGGGCGCGGGATGCGCAGCCAACGCCGGCGCTTGCGTTTATAGCACAGGCGTCAACAACAGCAACGTGCTGCTTGCTGATGGTACAGCGGATTCACACTACACGCTGGTTGGGGTGCCGGCAGGATCCGGGCTCGGGCCTTCGACCTTTGTCGTACTGAGTAGCCAATTCCCGTTGAGCACGGGATCATGGCTCGCTAACGATGCCAGTTCGAAGTGGATTGCGCCTAACGCCAACCAGAACCAGAGCATGCCCGCGAGTGACACAGAGGCGTACATCTACCGCCTCACCTTTAACCTGTCGCTGTTGGGACTCTCTTCCGGTTCCTACACGATCAACTTGGGCTGGCTCAGCGACAACAACCGGAATTCGACGAGCACACTCTTCTCCGGGATACTGTTGAACGGTGGTGCGGTAGCAAGTTCCGGCAACGCCGGTCAGGCGGCAGGCAGTCTCTCTCCCGTCACGATCAGTGGAAATTACAGCGGTGGGACTGTGAACCTTGATTTCGTCGTGTATAACCTCGTCTACACCGGGCCGGGTAACAACCCCAGCGGTCTGCGGGTGAACATCACCTCGGCCACAGCTACGGATACCGTCATTCCGGAACCTGCCACCTTCACTCTCCTCGCCGCAGGATTGATCGGCCTGGGGCTGTACACGCGCCGTAAGTAATAGAACCGCAAGATTTTCTCCGCAAGCGGCCACCCTTTTGGAGGTGGCCGTTTTCCTTGATTCCCGCATCCACCAATCCTGCCGGAGTGCTATCCTGAAGCAAGAGTTTTTCCCTTGAAAGTAGGTTTCGTCAGTCTCGGTTGTCCCAAGAATCTTGTCGACTCGGAAGTGATGATGGGCCAGTTGGCCTTTCATGGCCATGAACTTACGCCAAATCCCAACGAGGCTGAGATCATTGTAGTAAACACCTGTAGTTTCATTGATCCGGCCAAGCAGGAATCCGTCGACACCATCCTCGAGATGGCGCAGTACAAGAAAACCGGCAATGCGAAAAAGCTGATTGTCGCCGGGTGCCTGGTGGAGCGGTACCGCGATGAGATCCGCAAGAACATCCCGGATGTCGACCACGTCATCGGCACCAACGAAATCGACTCGATTGCCGGCCTGTGCGAGAGCGGAGAATCCGCCGCCAACCCTCTCCAGGCCTACCTGTATGACCACCAGACGCCGCGTATGCTATCCACGCCGCGGCATTACGCCTACATCAAGATCGCGGAAGGCTGCGACCATCCCTGCACGTTCTGCGTGATCCCGCAGTTCCGGGGCAAGTTTCGCAGCCGCCGTTTCGAATCGGTAATCGCGGAAGCGGCGCGCCTGTTCGCCCAAGGTGTCCGGGAGATTAATCTGATCGGACAGGACACTACATGCTACGGGGAGGACTTCGGTCTGAAGGACGGATTGGCGGCGCTGCTCGAGCGGCTCGCGGGTATCGAGACTCCCCATCCGAAATGGGTGCGGTTCCTCTACGCCTATCCGAACAAGGTTACCCAGAGGTTGCTTGATACTATCGCATCGCACCCGGCGCTGGTCAAATACATCGACATGCCTTTGCAGCATGCAAGCGCCGGTGTTCTGAAGCGAATGAAGCGCGGGGCCAACGGAGACATCTTCCTGAAGTTGCTGGAGCGCATCCGCGCCACTATTCCCGGCGTGGCCATCCGCAGCAGCTTTATTGTGGGATTTCCCGGCGAAACGGAAGCGGAATTCCTCGAACTCGCTCAATTTGTCGAAGCCGCGAATCTGGATCGCGTCGGCGTCTTCACCTACTCTGATGAAGAAACCAGCAGGAGTTTCCATCTGGATGGCAAGGTGGGTAAGCGGGAGATGTACAACCGCAAGCGAAGCCTGATGGCGTTGCAGCGCAAGATCTCCCGCGGGCATCATCTTGAAATGCTTGGGGCGGAAATCCCCGTTCTACTGGAAGGGCCCTCTCCGGAGACGGAACTCCTCTGGGTAGCCCGGACGCCAGGGCAGGCGCCGGAGATCGACGGTGTTTGCTATATCAATGACGACAACGGTACGGCGCTCAAACCGGGTCAGATTCGACGCATGCGCGTTACCGAAGCTCATGACTATGACTTGGTCGGCGGCTTGGTCGATGCTGCCCCGGAAGAACCGCCCGCTGCTCCCGCTTCTCTGTTTCCCATCCTCCGCTCGAGCAGTCCGGAGGCATCCCTGCGGCGCGTATGAAGTGTCCCATCTGCAAAAAGGAAGCTCCGTTCGGCGCCCCCTACATGCCTTTCTGCAGCGAACGCTGCAAGCTGATTGATCTTGGCGAGTGGGCTTCGGAAGGCTACGTCATATCCACTCCCATCGCGAGCAATCCCAAGCCGGAGCAGGATGAGGAATAGCGGCCCAGCCACCATGCTGGCAACGTGGTTCGGCTGCGGCTTCGCGCCGAAGGCCCCCGGCACAGCCGGCGCTCTGGGCGCCTTGCTGCCGGCTTGGGCGGTTCTCTCCCTTACCGGCTTTGCTCCCTGGACTCTGATTCTCCCCGCCGCCCTGCTTGCCGCCCCGGCGATTGCCGCCTCCGGAATTGTCGCCCGCGAGCGGAACCTGAAAGACCCTCAAATCGTCGTTGTGGATGAAGTGCTCGGTCAATGGCTCTCTCTCGCGGGCGCAACCACGCTCAATTGGAAGAGCGTCCTGGGGGCGTTTCTCCTGTTCCGTTTGTTCGATATTCGCAAGCCGCCGCCCGTCCGCAAACTCGAATCGTTGGGGGGCGGATTCGGTATCGTGGCTGATGACCTCATGGCGGGCGTTTACGCCGCGCTTGTCTTATTCCTGGCAGGGTGCTTCAATCTTTATTAACCATGGCAATCTTCAAGGATTCCGATCGTCCGGAAATTAATCAGGTCAGCCCCGTCGCCGCCATCCCCGGCGGCGAGTTTCAGATTCGGGGCCGCAACCTGGCCAAAATCAACCGTCCCCGCGTCCGGCTCGGCGATGTTCAGGCGCCCATTGTGATCGGGTCCAACTCGTTCGTGATTGCCCGCGTGCCGGAGGGTGTTTCCACCGGCGATATCGTGGTGGAATGCGGCATCACGTCGAGTTCCTCCTGGCATTGCGGCATCGGCGTACAGGTGGCCGACAGCGTGCATCCCGTCGCGAATCCCGCTGTGGACAGCTTCGGTAATGTCTACACCACCTTTAGCGGGTCGCGCGGCCAGAAGACGCCGGTGTCCGTCTACCGCATCGACATGAATTACGAGATGAAGCCCCTGGTCACTGACATCATGAACGCCACGGGTCTTGTTCTGGATGAGGAAGGAGTGCTCTACGTCAGCAGCCGCTATGACGGAATTGTTTATCAGGTGACGCCAAGCGGAGACATGGCGGTATACGTGGAAGGGATGGGCGTGGCCACCGGCATGGCCTTTGACCACGACCGGAATCTGTATGTGGGGGATCGCAGCGGGACAATCTTTAAGATCAGCCGCCAGCGCCAGATCTACGTGTTCTGCACGGTGGAACCCTCCATTGCGGCTTACCACCTCGCCTTTGGTCCGGACAATAATCTCTACGTTACGGGCCCCACCACATCGAGTTTCGATTCCGTCTACCGCATCAATCCCGCCGGCGAGTCGGAGGTTTTCTATCGCGGCCTCGGAAGGCCCCAGGGCCTTGCCTTCGACGCCGAGGGTCATCTGTACGTGGCCGCCTCGATGGGCGGGCGGAAAGGCGTCGTGAAGATCGATCCTGACGCAAGAGCCGAGTTGTTCCTCTCCGGACCGAATATTGTCGGTCTCGCTTTCACTCCTTCCAAGGCCATGATCGTTGCGACGAACAACGCGTTGTTCCGCGTCGACGTGGGGATCCATGGTTTTCTGCCGGCTTAGCCGCACACTCCATGGATGCCGCCATCATCGCCGTCGGCAGCGAGATGCTGACCCCGCAGAGAGTGGACACCGACTCTCTCTTTCTCACCGATGTCTTGAATGCAAGGGGAGTGGAAGTCGTCATCAAACTCATTGTCGGGGACGACCGGCAGCGGTTGGTGAGCGCCATCCGCTATGCGCTCTCCCAGGCACGGTTGCTGATCCTTACCGGCGGGTTGGGCCCTACCGAGGACGACCTCACCCGGGAAGCCGTTGCCCAGTACTGCGGGCGTCCGCTCGTTTTCAGCGAAGAGATTTGCGCTGCCATCGTGCAGCGGTTCCAGCGCATGAATCGGACCATGGCGGAGGTCAACAAACGACAGGCCTACATGGTGGAAGGATCCGTTGTGCTTCCCAATGGCGGAGGAACGGCGCCCGGATTGTGGGTGGAGCACGAGGGATGCCACATCATCATGCTCCCGGGCCCTCCGCGTGAACTCAAACCGATATTCGAATCACAATGTCTGCCGCGCCTCGAGCAACTTCTGCCGCCGCAGGTGATCCGAACGCGCTTTTATCGCGTGGCCGGCATGCCTGAATCCGACCTCGACCAGTTGATTGCGCCCGTTTATAAGCAGTACACCAACCCGGCGACGACTATCCTCGCCGCGGCGGGCGATATCCAGGTTCACCTGCGCGCCCGCTGCCGGACGGAAGAGGAAGCCGAGGCGCTGCTTCACGAAGTGGGGACTCCCATCGAGGAGTTGCTCGGGGACAGGCTCTACTCCCGCAATGGGAACCCGCTCGAAGCCGCCATCGGCGAAATGCTGCGCACGCGCGGCATGAAAGTCGCCGTCGCCGAAAGCTGCACCGGTGGGATGCTGGCGGAAAAAATCACTTCCGTGGCCGGCAGTTCGGACTACTTCGCCGGCGGCTTCTTAACTTACAGCTACGAGGCCAAGACTGCTCTTCTCGGTATCGATCCCGAGTTGCTGCGCGAGAATAAAGCCGTCAGCGAACCGGTTGCCCGCGCCATGGCGTGCGCCGCTCTCGTCCGATCCGCCGCCTCGCTGGCGGTCTCCATTACAGGAGTCGCCGGGCCCGGGCAGGGAGACGAGACGGAGCCTGTGGGCGCCATCTATATCGGCGTAGCCGACAAGGACGGCTCCCTGGTCCGGCGCTTTCAGTTTGCCGGAGACCGCCACCGCATTCGCGTGCTGGCGGCGCAGACCGCGCTCGACATGATCCGCCGCCGGTTGATCGGAAGCACGGCCAGCCCCTGGCATCATTAGAGAGCGGGTCGCGCGGCGTGCGGGGTAACCTGAGGTATGCGCCTTGTCCCCGACGCACTGCTGGTGCTCCCCGTATTGTGCTTCTCCCAGACCGTCCCTGCCCCGCAAATTCCCCGCGTGGATATGCCCTTCCTCCGGGAGACCTACACCAAGTTCGAATACCGCATTCCCATGCGTGACGGCGTGCGCCTGTTCACAGCGGTCTACGTGCCCAAGGACGTGTTCTCATCCGGCGCCGGTTACCCCATCATGCTGATGCGCACACCCTACAGCGTCCGCCCCTACGGTGTGGATCAATACCCCTCGTCTCTGGGCCCTTCGGAGTTCTTCGCCCGCGAGAAGTTCATCTTCGCCTATCAGGATGTTCGCGGCAGGTACATGAGCGAGGGTGTTTATACGGTTGTGCGCCCGTTCAACCCTCACAAAAAATCCAATAGAGATATCGACGAATCAAGCGACGCTTACGACACCATCGATTGGCTGGTGAAGAACGTCCGCGGCAATTCGGGCAAAGTGGGGATGTGGGGGATTTCGCAGCCGGGGTTCTTCGTTTCCGCCGCCATGATCGACGCGCATCCCGCGCTGGCCGCGGTTTCCCCGCAGGCTCCGGTGACCGACTACTATCTCGGCGACGATTCCTATCACAACGGCGCCTTCATGCTTGCGCACCGTTTCGGGTTCTACATGGGCTTCCGCCAGCGCGAGGGCGATCCGGAACCGCCCCAGCCCGCTGTTCCCTTCGATTACGGCACTCCTGACGCCTACGAGTTTTTCCTCAATATGGGGCCGCTCGCCAACGCCGATGAGAAGTACTTCAAACACTCCCAGCAGTTCTGGACTCTGAATATCAACCACCCCAACTACGACGAAATGTGGCAGGCCCGCTCCATTTGGAAATACCTCAAGGGAATCAAACCGCCCGTCATGATGGTGGGCGGCTGGTTCGATCAGGAGGACCTCCAGGGTCCGCTGCGCCAGTTCGCTTTCATGGAGAAGAACTCGCCTCCCCAAACCAACATGCTCGTGATGGGGCCATGGACTCATGGCGGCTTTGCCCGCGGCGACGGCCAGAAGGTGGGCAACGTGGACTTCGGTTCGAAGACCGGCTTGTACTATCGGGAGAAGATCGAGTTCCCCTTCTTCCTCCAAATCCTCAAGGGAAAGGGAAACACGGAATTCCCGCGCGCCCGCATTTTCGAGACAGGACGGAACCAGTGGCGGACGTTTGACGCCTGGCCGCCGAAAAGCGTGAATCCCGTCGATTTCTATCTCTCGGCCGAGGGGAAGCTAGCCTCCCGCCCGGATGCCCATCAGAGATTCGATGAGTACCTGTCCGACCCCGCGAAGCCAGTCCCCTACATCGCCCATATCGCTCCCCGGGTGCTTGCCGGCTACATGACCGAGGACCAGCGTTTCGCCTCCAAACGGCCCGATGTTCTCGTCTATCAGACCGCTCCACTGGATTACGACGTCACCGTCATGGGGCCCATTCTCGCTGATTTGAAGGTGTCCACCAGCGGCGCCGATTCGGACTTCGACGTGAAGCTCATCGACGTCTACCCCGGCAACTATCCGGATTACAGCACGGCTCCTTCCACGGTCCCGGTGCCCGACAACGCGATTCGCATGGGCGGCTACCAACAACTGGTCCGCGGCGAGCCGTTCCGCGGCAAGTTCCGCAAGGGCTTCGAGAAACCCGTTCCCTTTGAACCCGGCACGCCCGACCGCATCACCTTCCGCCTGCCGGACGTTGCCCATACCTTCCGGCCTGGTCACCGTATCATGGTGCAGGTCCAGAGTTCCTGGTTCCCGCTGACGGATCGGAATCCGCAGAAATTTCTGGAAATCCCGAAAGCGAAGTCGGCCGATTTCGTGAAGGCCACCGAGCGCGTGTACACGGGCGGCGCGGACGGATCGCGGATCCAGCTATTGGTGGAAGCGCCTTGATCAACGGGTCAGCCCGTCTTGCGCGCGACGGCGATCAGTGAGGTGGGTGCCCAGGGCAGAAAACGGTCCACCCGGCGCCATAGCCAGACCATTTTGTCGAAAACCTTCAGTTGCGCCGCGCTCACCGTGTTCCGGCCGAGGAGTTTGCCGTTCAGATACCAGCCCGGCAGGGAGACGCGGTTGAACTCCAGGATGCGCTCCACTTCGAAACCCGCCTCCTCCATGCGTTCCCGAAGCTGCGTTATCGAATAGCGGCGGTGATGGCCCAAGGCCTCATCCATCTTGCCGTATGCCCACTGGCCTTGCGGGACGAGGACGATCGCCCGGCCTCCCGGACGCAAGGCCCGGTGAATGTTTCTCAGGCCCGCGCGATCATCGGCGACATGCTCGAGAACATTGAGGCATACCACTGTATCGGCGCACTCACGAAGCTCTTCAAAGTCCTCCGCGCGCCCCAGGTCGCATTGCCGTGCTTCGAAGTTCGGCCGGTGTTGAAAGCGCGAAGCCAGCCGGGCCAGGTGTTGGGCGTCGATGTCCGAGGCGATATAGCGTTTCCGGCGCGCAATCAACTGCCTGGTGAGGTTGCCTATGCCCGCCCCGATCTCGAGCACCGCCTTCCCCGTGTATGGCCGTATGGTGTCCGCCATCCATTGGTTGAAATTCGCCGCGTTGGAAAACGCCTCCAGGA
>JADLBG010000075.1 GCA_020847895.1 Bryobacterales bacterium | reverse complement strand
CGGCATAGACCGAGAGCCACCGGCTGTTTTTCATAGCAACCCCTCGGATCCGCGCCGCTGCAGTGGAACAAGCAGCCCCATCACCACCAGCATGAGAATCAGAGACAGGGCGGCGCCGAAAGGCCAGTCCCGTGCCGTGGTGAACTGGTTCTGCACCAGGTTGCCGATCATGATGGTCTTCCCGCCCCCCAGCAGGTCCGGCGTCAGGTAAGCGCCCAGAGAGGAGATAAAGACGAGAATGGAGCCTGCCAGGATTCCGGGCTTGGATAAGGGTACGATCACATGCAGCAGCGTGGCTCCCGGAGTCGCGCCAAGGTCGGCCGAAGCCTCGATCAGCGACTTGTCCAGCCGCTCCAATGTTGCGAAGACCGGCAGCACCATGAACGGCAGATACCCGTACACCAGCCCGAGAATCACCGCGAATGGCGTGTACAGCATCGTGAGCGGCTCATGAATTACACCCGCGGCAAGAAGCGTCGAATTGATCAGCCCCGTATCCCGCAGCAGGAACATCCATGCATAGGTCCGCACCAGGAAACTGGCCCAGAAAGGAACGATTACCAGCGCCAGGTACAGACTCCTGCGCCGCCCGGCGCGCGCGATGAACAGCGCCAGCGGGAATCCCAGGATCAGACAGACCCCGGTGGCGATCACTGCATATAGCAGGGAGCGCCACAGAATGGCCGCGTACAACGGATCGGCCAGGCGCGAGTAGTTTTCCCAGGTCAAAGGCGAAAATACGCCGCCGTAGGGCCCGCGCGTCAGCAGGCTATAGGCGAAGATGATGCCCAGAGGAATCAGAAAAAGCCCTCCCAGCAGTGCTCCCGCCGGGGTCAGGCACCAAATCCGGAGGCGATTCATAGGCTTGTCGCGGGGAACTGCATTTCGTCCTCCCCGCGCCACCACAGGTGGACATCCTGCCCAGGGGAAAACATGTGAGAGTCGCGAGGGACTTCGCAAACCGCAAGCGCTCCACCGTCGAAGGAAACCTCCACGTGATAGCAGTTGCCAAGGAAGGTGGCCGACCGTACCGTGGCCCTGCGCGACCTCGCCTCCGGCGGCGCCGGACCGCTGGATACGCGCGTGGATTCCGGCCGCACCCCAATGTCTTCCATCCAGTTGATCGCTCCCAGGAAGCCGGCGACGAACCGGGTGGCGGGACGCAGATATATTTCCTGCGGGGCGCCCGTCTGCTCGAGCCGCCCGCCGTTCATCACGGCAATGTGATCGGAGAGCGAAAGGGCCTCCTCCTGATCATGCGTAACCATGAGAAACGTGATCCCCACATTCCGCTGAATGCTCCTCAATTCGGCGCGCACCTGCTTGCGCAGTTGTGGATCGAGAGCCGAAAGCGGTTCGTCGAGCAGCAGCACTTCAGGCGCCAGCACCAGCGATCGCGCCAGGGCTACACGTTGCCGCTCCCCGCCGGAAAGCTGATGTGGGTAGCGCGACTCCTTTCCCGCAATCCGCAGCAGTTCGAGCACCTTGCGCACGGGTTCCGCCATCTGGCGGTCACCCCGCCGGAGTAACCCGAATTCGATATTCCCGCGGACCGTAAGATGCGGGAACAGCGCATAGTTTTGGAATACCGTGCTCAGGTTCCGCTCGTACGGCCGGAGATGCTCCATCCGCGAACCGTTTAGAAGAAGTTCGCCGCTGGTGGGCTCCTCGAAGCCCGCAATCAGCCGCAGCGTGGTGGTCTTGCCGCATCCCGACGGGCCCACCAGCGTGAACAGCGCGCCGCGCGGGACCCGGAGCGATAGGTTGTCGACGGCGCGGTGGCCGGGATAGTGCTTCGAGATTCTGCTTAGCTCGAGTACCGCGTCGTCCATCGATTCAGACGGATCCGTTCCGGTTTACCGCAAAGCCTCGTCGGCTGTCGTGGAGTCCATCAACTGCAAGCTCCATCGCTCCAGCGTCTCCAGATCCGCTGCTTCAACCCTTCGTGCCAGATTCGCGGGTAACGGCCCGAATCGCCTCTCCAGTTGCCTTGCCAGTATACCCCTGGCTGCCTCGGTCCGCCCCCGCGCCATTCCCTGCTCGATTCCCTTCACCATCCCCTGCTCGATTCCCTTCGCCATCCCCTTCACCATCCCCTTCACCATTCCCTGTTCGATCCCCTTCACCAGCCCTTGTTCTTCTCCCTGATGAAAGATCTCCGCCAGCCACTCGTTCTCCATGATGTCGATTTCAATGGGCATACGCTCAATCTCCTCTTTGACTGCCGGAACCAAGCTTCTCAATCCGGATAGTATCACAAGCTTCGCCAGCCAACTCTGCCTCTTGGACGCTTCGGTATTAGCGATCCTTCTGAGCAGCCTTGCCACTGCCGGCCGGTAATCCACAAGCCTTCCCAGCATTCCGAGCAGGTTGTCCTCGAGAAACGGACTCTCCAACAACTCCGTTGTATCCACTTCCTGAAGATTGACAACAGGATACGAGTAGTCCAAGCCCGGTTCCGAAATCCGATCCGGTATCCGTACCGGTCCTTTGCCCAGCCACAGCACAATCTGCAAGGGCACGCGCTGGTATGTCTCCCATATCCGCTGCCGGTAACTCAGCATGCGGTGCCCGAAAAACGTCACCGGTTGAGCCTGCAGTTCGAGGTGGACGATCCGATCATCGGCCAGTTCAAACAGCAAATCCGGACGCAGGTTCTCCACCTTCGGCAGTTCCGTGGTCAGCACCCGGCTCACCTTCACCGGTTCTCCTACCAGGAGCCCCAACAGCAACTCCGGCCGGTCCAATAGCAATTCCTTAATGGTCGTGTCGTACCGCACCTGGTAAGCCAGTGCCGGCAGCCACCAAATTCTCTCTTCTCGTCACTGGCTGAGCGTGAAGTTCACCTCGATCGGCGCGATCACTTCCACCGGTTCCCCGCTCAGCAGTGTCGGCTGGTACGCCCATTGCCGGACCGCGTCCACCGCGGCGGCCACCAGCAAGGGGTGTCCGCTGATCACCTGAAGCTGCATGATACGTCCCTCGCGATTGATGATGCCCATCAGTTTCACGGTTCCGGAAATGCGCGCGGCCTTGGCGAGCGGCGGGTAGACGGGCAGCACACGGTGGATGATCTTTGCCGCCTGCACGCCGCTGCTGGTCCGGATGCGCGTGACCGGCTTCTCGGGAGACTCCTGCTTCACTTCCCTCGATTTCTCCGCCGGGGGCGGCGGAGTCTGCGTGGTGATGCGGCCGATCCATGCGTTTTCGAAGCCTGTCCCTCCAGGCACACCCCGGCCCGAACTGAGACTGGGAGCGGCGTCATCGGGAAGAGTTGCCTCGATGATGCGGCTGATCTTGTCCGGAATATGCGTGTAGGCAAATAGCCGGGCGTTCTGGAACATGCCGCGCACCCTTTTCGGCACATCCACCAGCTTCATGAGAGCGGGCGGAGGAGGGGGCGCCGGAGGCGCCATGACGCTCGAATTCAATCGCACAATCGATGGCCCCTGCACGAGAAACAGCGGCACGACAACCGCTGCGCAGAGTGCCGCCATCTGTACACCCATTGATGCGGCGAATGTGACGCTTCGCGCGGCGCCTCGCGGCCCCGCAAGCAATGCCTGCTCGAACATGATGTCCTCTCCTTCCGGATCGTGTCAGCGAATGTTCCGGGGCCCCGGCGTCGTCGCTCTCGAATGGGTTTGACACCGCTTGTCCGCCGGTAGTTCCCGGCTAAAGATCCGAACCCGAACATCCGATTCCTGTACATCGTGTATTGGCTGCTGATCATAAGCGTCGCCATCGCCGTCCTGCTTCTCTTGCGCTTTCGTTCCCTGAAACACCAGTGGTCCGCGGCCGCAAAGCGGGCTGGGGCCGCCTTTGACCGCCGGGACTGGCTTCAGGCGGAGCGTCATTGCCGTGTCTGTCTTTCTATCGCCATGGTGCTCGAAGAGCCCGCGAGAGCGATGTACGAGGGTCACAGCCTCATGCAGCTTAGTCACGCTCTCTACCGCCTGGGGAAAATGCGGGAGGCCGAAAACACGCTCCGGCAGGCCCTGCCCCGGCTGCGCGCCAGCTTCGCCGGCGGACACCCGGGAATCTCGGCCGGACATGCGCTTTGGGGAGACCTCTGCATGGACCAGGGGCGTTATCCCGAGGCCGAGCAACAGTATGAGCGCGCCGTCGCCGCCGATGAGCAGATCGGCAACGTCGGAATGATGATCTTTGCGCTCCAGCGTTTGGGGGAGGTCCTCATTCAACAAGCGCGCTGGAATGACGCCGAAGAGGTCATCGACCGCTGCGTGAAGCTCGAAATCCAGGTCCTGCGCGAGGAACTGCGGCGCACTGGAGAGCAGCCCGATGGCTCCCAGATTATCTCCATGAGCCTCCCCGATCTCTACTTCAGCCAGCGCCGCTTTGAGGACGCAACCCGTGTCTATCAGCAAAAGGTCGATTACTGGGAACACACCCACATCCGGCCCGATAGTATCGACCTCGGCCGTCTCCAGACGCGCCTCGGCATCGCCCAGGCGATGACGGGACACTACGAAGGCTCGGTCGAGATGCTGCGCCGGGCCGCCGAAACCTACCGCCGTGAGTGGAGTGCGGACCATCCCAGGGTCGCGGTCAGCCTCGCCCGGCTCGCCGTCGTCCTCGAGCGCGCTCACCGCGCCGAAGAAGCCAGGGCAGCCGCCCATGGAGCCCGTGAACTGCTGGCAGCCAAGGGACTCCAGGAACATCCCGAATTTCAACGTCTGTCGGGGTTGGTTTCCTGACCCGCGTTTTTCGGGCGGCTTCTCAAGGGTGAATGATCCGGCCGTCCCTCATGTGGACGATGCGATGGGCGTAGGCCGCCGCCTCCGGGTTGTGGGTAATCATCAGGATCGTCTGTCCTGTCCGCTCGTTCAAATCACGCAGCAGCTTCAGAACAACCTCGGAGTTCTCCGTGTCCAGATTCCCTGTTGGCTCGTCGGCGAGCACCAGCGCCGGATGGTTGACAATCGCTCGCGCAATGGCTACCCGCTGCTGCTCTCCGCCGGATAGCGACCGCGGCTTGTGATCCAACCTGTGGCCGACACCCAGCAATTCGAGCGTTCGCCGGAACCACGCCGCGGTCTCCGGCTTGTGAGTTTGCCCGGCAATAAATTGCGCCATCGTAATGTTGTCCTGCGCGCTCAAGGTGGGCAAGAGATTGTACTTCTGAAATACAAACCCCACCAGGTCCCGGCGGACGCGCGTTCGTTCGGTATCACTCATGAGCGCAAGTTCTTTGCCGTCGATGATGACCGAGCCCGAACTGGCGCTCGCCAGCCCGCCGAGAATGTAAAACAGCGTCGATTTCCCGGATCCCGATGGTCCCACGATCGCGATGAACTCCCCGCGCCGTACGGTCAGGTCAACACCGCGCAGCGCGTGCACTTCCACGTCGCCCATGCGGTAGATCTTTGCCAGGTTCCGTACCTGGATCAGCGGTTGCGGCTCACTCATACGCCAATGCCTCGATGGCGTCCTGCCGCGCCGCTTTCCAGCCGGGGTATAAGGCGCCCAGCAAAGATCCTGCCAGGGAAACCAGAGTGGCGATGGGCCACCAGTCCGGTACGATGATCTGCGTCAATGAGCCGGGAACATACCGCATGATCGCCCAGCGCGTGCCGTATGTGAACAGGATGCCTGCCGCCGTTCCGATCAGGGCAAGAATCACCGTCTCCCGTACGAGAATTCCCAGCACCATGCCCGGCGTTGCTCCGAGCGCCTTCAGAATGCCGATTTCCCTTGTACGTTCCAATACCGCCGTGTACATCGAGAGGAACACCACCAGAAACCCCACCACGATCGAGATTCCAATCACTACGTAGATGAAGGCTTTCAGCCCGGGAATGTTATCCACGGAGATCAGGGACACGTACTCGGCAATCGAGTAGATCTGGTAATCGGGCAGCGCCGCCCGGATGGCTTTCATCGCCTCCCGCAGATTCGCCGGATCATCCAGCTTCACGTAGATCATGGTCAGCTTTCCCGTATTCGCCGACAGATCCTGCAGAATTTTCAGCGGTATGAAAAGGCGCGCCAGCTTGCCCGGCTGCACGATGCCGCATACATGCCACTTCCGGTTGAGGAAGGTGTATTCGTCCCCCACATCAAGGTGATATTGCCGCGCCCAGTATTCATCGACGATCACATCGTCCGGATTCCGGAACGGCCCCCCCTTGATGTACTTGAAGCCGCCGCTCATCCGCGAAAAGCTGTCCAGATCAATGCCTGTAATGCTGTTCGCGCCTCCTATGGGGTGAACCACCGTCCCGGTGGCCACCGCCACGTGCGGCAGCTTACCTACGAAACTCAACACCTTCTCCGGAATAGGAGCCGTGCTAAGGCCGATGATGGAACTGCCGGGGGGCCGGATCAGGATGTCGGCGCCGGCGCCCTTCGAGCGCTGGCTCATATCCTCGAGGGTTCCGAAGCTGAGGCCGACCAGGGTGAGAATCATGGTTACCTGCACGCCCACGGCAGTGGCGCTCAGCACGGTTCGAACCCAGCGATGTTTGAGATTCTGGAAAACGAGCTTGTTTATCAAAGATGGCGCACCTGATGCTCCGGCGGGTTGACGATCGAGCCGGACAAAAGACAAACTCCATTGTACGACGGGATGCCGCGGCCGGTCGTGAGAGCGGGAAAATGGGAGCTTAAGTGGCTTCTGAGGAACGGTTTAAGGTGGTCGCATGATGGCGCCGGAGGCGAACTCAGCCTATAGTCGAACCAAGGAGTTCGCCGGCTATGCGCAAAATCCCGGTCTTTTCGTTCACTCTTGCCTTCTTTGCCGCATCTCTGGTTTCCGCCCAGACGATTGTGGAGAGCGCCACCGCCGCCGCCGGAGGCTCCGCGGCGGGCGTGGCCGGAAAAAGAGTGAGCGAAGGGCTCGATTCGGTGTTTGGCAAAGTCGCGGGCGTTACTGGGTCCGCTACGACCCAAGGGCGTAAGAGCGGCCGCGTCGCTCCGGCCGTGCCACCCATTCCGAACGTGCGGCTGAACGCCAGGGAGGGGGCGAACCTCGCCGCGGGCGCGAACGTGAAACAGCCCTCTGAGATTGCTCAGCCCGCGGGCCGTCAAGCCGCGCCGCAATCGAGCGCCGTTTCCGCGGAGCCTGCCGTGCGTCCCTCTGCGCCTCCAGCCGAGATGGCCGCGCCCCCCGCTTCTCCAACCGGGCCCACCTTGCAGGACCTGCAATCCCTCTCCGCTGGTGCGTCACGCCAGCAGGTCTTCGACAAACTTGGTCAGCCCGCCTCGCGCATCTCCATGTCCAATGATGATGGATTCGTTGAGGTCATGAAGTTTCGCAATCAGGATGGCTCCATTGGCTCCGTCCGCGTCGTGAACGGAAAAGTCACCGCCGTGAACGTGGCGCAATAGCTTTCACGTATCGCAACCGCGCGCCAGGATCTGTAGACTGAATAGATAATGGTCATTCCATCCT
>JADLBG010000074.1 GCA_020847895.1 Bryobacterales bacterium | reverse complement strand
GTCCGGTCAACATCCACGAATTCGAAGCTGTTGCCAGACGCAAGCTCCATAAGATGGCCTACGATTTTATCGCCGGGGGCGTGGAGGACGAACTCACTGTGCGCGCCAATCGCGAGGCCTATAAGCATTGGTATCTCGTGCCGCGCGTCCTGACAGACGTGAGTAACGTCGACACATCCGTTGAACTCTTCGGAGCCAAAGTTCCGTCACCCATCCTGGTAGCGCCCACCGGGGGCAAGAACCTCGTCCTCCCCAACGCCGAAGCCATCGTCGCCAAGGCATGCGCCAAGACGAACACGCTATTTTGCACGGGAAGCGGGGCCGAGCGCGCCGTCGATGAAGCCACGGCGAACATCCACTGGTGGAGCAACACCATCGGCCAGGCGAACAAGAAAGATGCGCAAGGCTACGCCCGCCGCATCGAAGACCGCGGCGCCAAGGCCATCACCGTGACCGTGGACAATCAGTACCAATCCAATCGCGACCGGAACAACCGGAACCGGTTCGACTACGGCTACATGGCAACCGGGGTACCGGCGGCCGGCGAAAAGCCCAAGCCGCGCAATCCAGCGCTTGCCGCCCACTGGCAGCCGCACACACCCAACCTCACCTGGGATTACATCGATTGGCTCCGCTCCGGCGCCAGCCTGCCCGTCATTCTCAAAGGCATCCTCAGTCCGGAGGATGCCGAAACAGCGGTCAAACACGGCGCGAGCGGCATCATTGTTTCGAACCACGGCGGACGCCAGCTAGACGGCGTCATCGCCACCATTGATGCGCTCCCGGACGTTGTGGATGCGGTGGGAGGCAAGGTCCCCGTTCTCATGGATGGCGGGTTGCGGCGCGGCAGCGACATTCTGAAGGCGCTCGCTCTCGGCGCAAAGGCTGTCCTCGTCGGCCGCCCGCCGCTATGGGGACTAGGGGCATTCGGCCAACCCGGCGTGGAGCGCGTCCTGTGGATGCTCGGAGCCGAACTCAAACTCTCGATGGCGCTTGCCGGCAAAGCCAGCCTTGCCCAGATTGACCGCAAACTGGCGAGGCGCATCGGATGATCGATCTGCTTCTTTTGATCATCAGTTCGCTTTCGGCGCAGGAAACCGGCAGGCTTTGCGCCCCATGCCATGCCGAGTATGTTGCCGACCTCAAAACTCACAAGCATTTCGAAAAGGGCATCGGATGCGAAGTGTGCCACGGCGCGAGCCAGCAGCATCGCAATGCCGCAGGCGCTACCGCTCCAGACCGCGTGGCCGCTCCCGATGAAGTCCCCGCCCTTTGCGGCGGCTGCCATACCGCACAGCGTAAAGAATATGAGCCCAGCAAACACGGAGTGCTCGTGCTGGCGCGCAGCAAGACGCGCGCCGCCAACTGCGGCACATGTCACGGCGTCCACAGTCGGCGTACAGCCGCAGCCATGGAACGCCAGTGCGCCCGCTGTCATGCCTCTCTACCTGACGCATGCCGCAAACCGGTCACCGTGGCTTCCGGAAAACTCCGCTGCGCGGTTTGCCACGCCCCGCACACCCTCGCCCGGCTCACTCCACGCGGTTCAACGCCTTGATGCGGAAGTAAGGCCTGTCCTTCTCCGCGGGATCCTGAACGAACTTCTGGCTCGTCTTTGCCGGATCATAATCGCGCCACAGCCATGTCATCTCTTCCGCCATCTCCACGTTGCCGCCGTTGCGCGAATGCGTTCCGTTGCCCCAGGACATGTGGAAGTCGTAGCCCTGCATTTTGAAGGAATTCACCAGCGCCAGATTCGTCGCGGGCCACGAACCGTGATTGTTCTCGAGATCTCCGAATCCATCCTGCATGCACACGCGGATGTTCTTCTTCGGCGACTTGCGGATCAGGTAGGGGAAGATATAGCCGCCATCCTTCTCCGTCAGCCCGTCGCTTGCGCGGCGCGGCCATTGGATGCTTGTGAAACTCCCGATCCGCAGCAGCACCCGGCTGAGATCCGCCGTCCGCCACCACGCGGCGTTGAGCGCGCAAATCGCTCCGGAAGAATCCCCTGCAATCGCGCGGCTGTAGCCGTCCGCGCGCAAAGAGTACGTCTTGCCCACCTCCGGCAAGATCTCCTCGAGCACATAGCGCGCGAAACGGTCATCCACAGAATCGTACTGAATACTCCTCATGCGGCGCCCGTTCAGGACTCCCGGCGACACAAGCACCTGCACGATCACCGGGATTTTCTTTTCGTGGGTCAGATTGTCCCAGACGTTCCGCGCCCGCGAGCCCGAATCGCGGTGGATGTGCACTTCCCCGTCCGTCCAGAACATCACCGCCGCCGGAGTCCCTGCTTTGTATCCGGCTGGGGTGTACACCCAATAGTCGGCCGCCATCCCGTCGTAAATCCGGCTGGTGTGTGTTTTCTTTTCGGAGAGAGTCCCCATGGGTACACCCGGCTTCAGATAGTGGTACTCGCTGTACGCCATGATGTCCGTGCGCCCTCCGAAGTCTTTGCCATCCACTACGTAGTGGAAGTTATGCGTCCGGCTCGTCTTCAGTTTCGCTGCCGCCGCCCACTGGTTGGCCGTTCCCTTCACCTTCCACATCCGCGGGCCCGGCTCGCCGTTGATGACCAGACGCGGCTCGCTCGCCGCTTCCACCACGAATACGAAATCCGGCCCTTTCTCCAGGTAGGCCTCGCCCTTGCGGACCTCCTCACCCTTCAAAGCCTTCTCGAGCGCCGGACCAAGCTGCGCGGATTTCTTTTGCGCCATCGAGAGAATTCCCTCTACCGGAACGCTTTGCGCGAAACCCGCCGCGCAAACATAGAGAACGATGCTGAGTGTTTTCATGAAATCCGCATCTTATCACTTCGTGTATAATGCCACGAAAAGAGAGTTTCTCATTGCCCGTTGCTCCAGGTTTCCAATACGATCTGTTCGTCAGCTACGCGCACCGCAACGACGCCGCCTGGAAAGAAGGCGGTACCGGGTGGGTCACCGAGTTTGTGCGGACGCTGAAAGCCGAACTCGAAGCGAAAAGCCGCGACTTTCGCATTTGGTTTGACCCTCAGCTCCGCACCGGCGATGATTTCAATCTCGCCATCGGCGCCGCCATCGCGGAGAGCGCCGTCTTCCTTGCGGTGCTCTCTCCCGCCTACGACGATTGCCCCTATTGCCGGAAAGAGGTGGTCCAATTCCGCGAGCAGCGCAATCCCTCCTTCGGGATGCGCGCCGGCACGCTCAGCCGCATGCAGGCGCTGGTGCTCGACGAACTCGCCGAGGAGCGCTGGCCCCCGGAATTGCGCACCACTTCTCCCTACCGTTTCTATGAGGGCCCGGTACGCTTCGGAAAGCCCCTCGAACCCGATGAAAAGCATCCCTACGTCCAGGGGTTGTTCAAGGTGCGTGATTCCATCTGGGCAGTGCTCGAGGAAATGCGTCTTCGGAAACAGCGCGGCACGGCTATTGAACACTCCTACGACGTGCAGGCCAGTTCGCAAAACGGCGCCCCAGCCGTCTACCTAGCCGACGTAGGAGATGATCTCTATTACAAACGCGAAAGCCTGCGCTCTTCGCTTGGCCAGTTGAATGAATTCGCGGTTCTCGATCTGGGAGAAAGCGCTCCGCCCGCCGGACCCGCCGTCCTCTCGGTTCACCTGTTTTCGAAATATCCCAGCCGCCCGGCGTCTGGCAAAACCCTTCCCCTGCCCCGCCTGCAACTGGAGGCGGCCCTCGCCGCCAACCCCGCTCGCCGGCCGCTCGTGTGGATGGCGCGTGACCTGGAACCGAAAGACGCGGAAACCGACTCCCACCGCGAGTTCCTCCAGTCTCTGCTCAATCACACCGGCATCGAACTGCTACGCACCGGATTTGAAGATCTGAAAGACGAGATCCAGAAGCGGGTTCGTCCGAAGACCAGCCCGCTCGTCAAAACCGTGCGGCGCACACGCGAGGATCCTATCGTCCACATCTGGCATCAGACCGCCCAAAGCGCCCCCATCGTTCCGCTAAAACAAGTCCTCAAAGACAACAACTGCGGCATCTCGGTCTTTCCCTATGAATCCATGCCGCCGGAAAAGCTGCAATCGAAACTCGCTTTCTGCGATGGCCTGGTGGTCCCCTACACGACGGAGTCGAAGTCCTGGGCGGAGGATGTCATGACGGAGGCTTTCCAATTGCGCCGCCGGGAAGAGCGTCCACTTGCGTTCGCGGCCGTCGAATTGCCTCCCTGCGCCAGCGGTGAGTTCAATTTCGAGCATGCCCGTGTCGTGCCCGTCCATGGCGCCGCCACGGGGCAATTCCAGGGCATTGATCGATTCCTTGCCATGCTGGAGGATGAGGATGTCTAGCGCATCCGTCCTCGGCAAAGAGGACCCGTTTCCCGGCCTGCGCCCTTACGAGGAAGAGGACGCCGATTGGTTCTTTGGCCGCGGGGGCGAGATCAACGACCTCCTGAAGCGCTTGCGGCGCGTTCACTTTCTTGCCGTGGTCGGCCCGTCCGGATGCGGGAAATCTTCACTGATCAAAGCCGGCGTCCTCCCTGGAGTACGTGACGGCTACCTCGACGCGGAATGGAAGATCGCCTCCATCCGTCCGGGCGAAAAGCCCATGGACAATCTCGCCGCCGCATTGTCCTCTACGCTCTCCATCGAGACCTCGGCCATCCGTGAAAAACTGGACGCCGGGTGCATGGGCATTGTAGAGACGTGGAGGGTACAAGAGGCGGACACCAAGGTCCTGATCCTCGTCGATCAGTTCGAGGAGCTCTTCCAGTTCGTGCAACGCAGGGGTGATCCGGCGCAGGAGGAGACGAAAGCTTTCCTCAAGCTGCTGCTCACGGCAGCCGCCGCCGAACGCTCCATTTACATCATTATCACCATGCGCGTCGAGTGGCTGGCCGAATGCGCTTCCTACACGGGCCTCGCCGAAGCCATCAACGAAGGCATCTATCTGGTCCCGCAGATGAGCCGCCGCCAGTTTCAACAAGTCATCCTCGGGCCCGTGGAGAGCGCCGGAGGCACAATCGTATCTTCACTCCTCGACCGCCTGTTGAATGATCTTGACAACCGCACCGATCAGTTGCCTGTCCTTCAACACGCTCTCATGCGCATCTGGAGCCGCCGCGCGCCTGGAACCGCGCTCGACATCCCCCTCTATGAGGCGGCCGGCACGCTGTCCCGCTGCCTGTCCGATCATGCCGAGGAGATCTTCGCCGAACTGAGTCCTGATCAGCAAAAGGGGGCGGAGCGCCTCTTCCGCTCCATCACCCAAGTCTCGAAGAGCCGGAAAACGCGGCGCCCGCGGCCTCTCAGCGAGGCAGATCCCACATCACCGCTCGAGCAGGTGAAATTCGTCGTCGATGCCTTTCGCCGCGAGGGACGATCGTTCCTTGTCGCCACCCCAGGCCCACTGCAACCGGACTCCATCATCGACATCTCCCACGAAGCGCTCATTCGCCAATGGCGCCGTCTTGACCAATGGGTGGACCGGGAAGCTGAGGTACAAGCCAAGATCATCCGCCTCCGCGAAACCGCCTCCGAGTGGGACCGCGAGGGACGCATCAACCGCGATCTGCTCTACCGCGGCACGGTGCTCCAGCAGGCATGGGAGCTTCGCCCCCTGCTCCTCCATGATGGCGCCGCCGCGGCCTTTCTCGACGCCAGCCGCCGCCGTCAGCGCCATCTGGAGTTCCTCAAAATCAGCCTGGTGATCGTCTTCTTTGCTTTGATAGTCGGCTGGGGCGTGAGCACTCTCCGGGAGAAGGCGGCCGACGCGGACATGGCCCGGCAGCAGGCAGAGTTCAGCGCCCAACAAGTCCAACGGGAGCAGGAACACGCCAAGGAAATTGCCGATCTTCTCGCAAAGCTCGCCGCCAGGGAACAGAAGCGTTCGCCGCAACTCTACGCCTCCATTCAAGCCTCGATCGAAAAACTGCAGGCCAAGCGGATCTACCTGCAATACCCGTCGAAGGATCAGATCCCGGCGGTGATGAACGTACAGTCCGCGCTCAAGAATGCGGGCTACGATGTTCCAAAGCCCGAGTTGGTCGGTGGAAAAGCCTCGCCCCGGTCGCAGGTCCGTTATTTTCATACTCAGGACAAGACCGAGGCTGAGAAGGTCGCCGGGATGCTCCAAGATCGCCTCCACGGGGGCATAGCGGCCCATCTCATCGCCAATACCAAGAACGTCGTCCCGGTAGGCCAGTTTGAAATCTGGTTCTCCCCATCCGCCTTTTCCCCCGCCGCCAATTAGCCGCCCTAATCCGGCACAAAGAAATCCGTCTGCAAGTGCTTGGACGGATCTACCGCGTACTTGGAAAAATCCTGGTAGCCGTGATCGGCAAGCAGCGTCTCGTCAACATAGAAATGCCCGGTGAACAGTCTCGCGGGTTGAATCAGAATCAGGTGGGCAGCGTCACCCATGATCTCCGGTTTCCGGCTTCGGGCGATCATCTGCTCGCCGCCCACGATGTTCGCCACCGCCGCCGTGGCAATCGTGGTCGCAGGCCAGAGCGCATTCACGGCAACGCCGTCGCCGCGAAACTCCTCGGCCATTCCCAGCACGCAGAGGCTCATCCCGAACTTCGCAATCGTATAGGCAACGTGCGGGGCAAACCACTTGGCGTGCAGTTCGAGCGGCGGCGAGATATTGAGAATATGCGGGTTGTCGCTCTTCTTCAAATGCGGGATGCACATCTTGCTCACCAGAAACGTTCCGCGCGTGTTGATGGAGTGCATCAGGTCGTAGCGCTTCATTTCCGTGTCCAGCGTACCTGTCAGGGAAATCGCGCTGGCATTGTTGACACAGATATCGATTCCCCCAAAAGTCTCCACACACTTGCCCACCGCCGCCACCACCTGGGCCTCGAACCGGATATCGCAAGCGAGCGGAAGCGCCTTGCCTCCCGCCTGCTCTATCTCTTTGGCCGCCGTATAGATGGTGCCCGGCAGTTTCGGATGCGGTTCGGTGGTCTTGGCGGCCACTGCGATATTCGCCCCGTCCCGCGCCGCGCGCAGGGCGATCGCCAGTCCAATCCCCCGGCTGGCCCCAGTAATGAAAAGCGTCTTCCCCTCGAGTGAGCCCATCGGCATGAGCATAGCTTAGAACACAAGATCGTGCTGAACAGTGCTGAACCCGGCCCGCGGTTGTGATATCTTCTACCCCAAGGGGCGTCCCAATGCAGAAGTTCGTGTCTCTTATCCTCTTCCTGCCGCTTTCCCTCATCGCGGCTCCCACCACGTTTTCCAAGGATGTCGCACCTGTCCTTTATCAGCGCTGCGTCACCTGCCACCGTCCCAACAACATCGCCCCTATGTCGCTCATCGACTACAAATCGGCGCGCCCGTGGGCGAAGTCCATCCGCGAATCAGTACTCAAGCGCAAGATGCCGCCATGGTTCGCCGACCCGCGCTTCGGCCACTTCTCCAACGATGCCCGTCTATCGGAGAAAGAGATCGAATTGATCAAGTCATGGGTGGATGGCGGCTCTCCGGAAGGCGATCCGAAGGATCTGCCGCCTGTGCCAAACTTCGCCGATGGCTGGCAGATCGGCAAGCCTGACATCGTCATCGACATCGGCGAGGATCACAAGGTTCTCCCCGGAGAGGACTCCTACGACCACTTCATTGTCGAAACCCACTTCAAAGAGGGCAAATGGATCCGCGCCGCCGAGATCAAACCCGGCAATCGCCGCGTCGTCCACCACGTGCACGTGCTCCTGGTGCAGGACGACCTGGGCAAGATGGAAGTGGCCTCCACGCGAAACATGCCCTCGCTCCAGCAGTTCCTCATCAAGGAAGCCAAGCTCACCCGCGTCCGCCCGGATGCCCCGGTGGTGAACGATGCCTGCGATCCCAATGCTCCGAATCTACCCTTCCTGCATGGATTTCAGGAAGGCGGACTTGCAGCCTTCCTCCCCGGGCGTCCTCCGGATCTCTTCCCTGACGGAACGGCAAAATGGATTCCGGCCGGGGCCAAGCTCGAGTTCGTGATTCATTACGCAAAAATCCCCGGACAAGTCCAAACCGATCGCACCAGCGTCGGCCTCTACCTCGCTGCCGAACCTCCAAAAATCCCCCTGCGCCGCATGGATCTTCGGAACTTCTTCTTTCAGATTCCCGCCGGGGCTCCGTCGCACGAGGTGAAACGCTGCTACACGTTCGAGAAGGATACGCTTCTCCTCTCCTTCACCCCGCACATGCACTATCGCGGCAAGGACATCACTTACGATCTGGTTCATGCCAACGGAACGCGCGAAACGCTGCTCGCCGTTCCCCACTACGATTTCAACTGGCAACTCGTCTACCGGTTGAGAGATCCGGTGCGGGTGGAAAAGGGCGCCACGCTTGTCGTTAGCGCCCATTACGACAACAGCCCCAACAACCGCGCCAACCCCGACCCGGCGAAAACCATTCGCTGGGGCGACAAGAGCGAAGAGGAGATGATGACCAGTTGGATCGAATTTCTGGAACCGTCTCCGGCCTCTATTGCCCAAACGGGCCGCCGGTAACTCATTGGGCCACAATCGCCGCAACGATCGTCCCTCAAGATGCGTTTAACGGTATAGGGAGATTGACGTGAAGACCATTGTTGCTTTCATTGCGGGGGCCGTTCTGGCAGGCGGCATTGCTTTTTTCGCACTCCGAAAGACCGGATCTTCCGAACCGGAGCAGACAGCGGCCGTCACCCAACCGGCGCAGCCTCCGGCAGCGCAGGAAGCCCCGCCGCAACCGGCAGCGCCCCCGCCGAGCCCCATCCGAAGCCACGAACCGGCTCCGGTTTCCAGACCTGTCAGGGTCACGAAGAAGCAACCGGCGCCCTCTCCGGACAATGTCCCTTCCATTCCGGAAAAGCCCGCTGAGTCCACCCCGGCACCCGCGGCCTTGGCAACCCCTCAGCCTGCGCCGCCTATCGCGCAGACCCCTCCCGAGCCCCCCACGCCGCATCCGCAGATACTCAGACCCGAAACTCCTCCTACGCCGCCGGAGCCGAACCGGGTCACTCTCATCGCGGGCACGCTCATCCCTGTCCGTTTGGCACAGACCTTGTCGAGTGACCGTGTACAGACGGGTCAAACCTTTCAAGCCACGCTCGACCAGCCCTTGATCGTCGACGGCTTCGTCATTGCCGAGCGGGGAGCGCGCGTCGAAGGAAGAGTAGCGGAGGCTGAAGAAGCCGGCCGTGTCAAGGGAGTTTCTCATCTCGCGCTCGAGTTGACGCGAATCAACACCTCAGATGGCCAGAGGGTGACCATTTCCACATCCCCCTACGCGAGAGAGGGCGAGCAGACGCGCAAGTCCGATGCTGCCAAGGTCGCCGCGGGCGCCGGCATCGGCGCCGCCCTGGGGGCCATTTTCGGTGGTGGAAAGGGCGCCGCCATCGGAGCCGCTTCCGGTGGCGCAGCCGGGACCGGGGTTGTTCTGACCACCCGCGGAAAACCGGTGGTGCTCTCCGCGGAAACTCGTATCTCCTTCAAATTAAAGGCTCCAGTTACGATTACCGAACGGCGCTAGTCTGATTGGCGCTGACCGATTATTGACCAAACGGTCAATAGGATTTGTCTTATCTACCGCTGTAACATAGAGAACAGCTAGCTTACTCCACAAAAAGGATCTGTCATGTCTATGTTACAGCCTGTCAAGGCGGAGTCCCTCAGCGCTCAAGTTGCAGAAACCATTCGCGAGGCGATATTTCGCGGAGAGTTGAAACCCGGTCAGGTACTCCGTGAACTTGGTCTCGCAAAGAGTCTACGAGTCAGTCAAGCTACCGTGCGTGAAGCCTTGTCTCACCTCGAACACTATGGCCTTGTTGTTCGCACCCCAAACCGCAGTACCTCCGTCACCAGCCTTTCTCCCAAGGAAGTCAAGGATCGCATGAAGGTGTGGGTAGCTCTGGAAACATTGGCTTTTACGGATGCCTCGAAACGCCTCAATGAAGACGAACTGAG
>JADLBG010000073.1 GCA_020847895.1 Bryobacterales bacterium | reverse complement strand
GAGACATCGTCCGTCCAGAATTCATGCGGCGGGAGAGTGGAAATGGATTGCAGCGGCAACGTAGCGAGGAAGCCATAGCCACTCAACTCGATGGTTGCGCTCCTTGCGCCATGCGCCGCTTGCAGAATGAGGTCGCCGATGACATCCGAGACTGCGGTTCCGGTCGCGGGCGATCGCTTTGGCGAGGTAATAGGGCTCATCCGGGGTATCGATGGTGGAGCGCACAATCGAACGGATACAACGCCGCCAGGAGGGCCGGCCGGCGCGGGAGGCGGTCACCCGGGCCGCATCCATGCAGTAGACTGACCTACGTGACAAGACGGGAGATGGTTCTGGCGCCGATAGCGGCCATGGCCGGGCGGCGGCCGAACTTCGTGTTCGTCCTGGTGGACGACTTGCGATTTGATGAACTACGGTGCACGGGACATCCGTTTGCGCAGACACCGAATGCGGACCGTCTGGCGCGCGAGGGCGCGAATTTTCGCAACGCGTTTGCGACGACGCCTTTGTGCTCGCCAAGCAGGGCGAGTTTTCTCACCGGCCTCTACCCGCATGCGCATGGCATTAGGGATAACACGGACCGCTCCGCCGCCAGCCACAAGCTGGTGACGTGGCCGCGGGTGTTGCACGAGGCTGGATATGAGACGGCATTCCTCGGCAAGTGGCACATGGGAAACGATGACTCGCCACGGCCGGGATTCGACCATTGGGTGAGCTTCCCCGGGCAGGGAGAGACAGTGGACCCGGTGCTGAACGTGAATGGGAAAATCCTGCGCACTCGCGGCTACGTCACCGATATTCTGACCGAGCAGGCGGCGCAGTTTCTGGAGCGGCCGCGAAACAAGCCGTTCTGTTTGTATCTGTCGCACAAGGCGATTCATCCGAATGTCCAGCAGCGCAATGACGGCAGCATCACCAGTTACGGGAGAGCCGATGAATTCATTCCCGCCGGGCGTCACCGGACACTCTATCAGGGGGAGAGCATTCCGCACCGGGAGAACTATGGCATTGCGCCCAGGGAAAAGCCGGCGCTCATGCGGCCAATCGAGGGTCTGGCGCCTCTGGGGAGAGAAACGGCTACGGATGACGCAACCATCCTCAATCGCATGCGGATGACGAAAGCGATTGACGAAGGGTTGGGGCGCTTGCTGGACGTTCTGACGCGGAAGGGTGTGCTGGACGAGACCGTGATCATTTTCACGAGCGACCATGGATACTTCCATGGGGAACACGGGCTGAACTACGAGCGGCGGCTTGCCTATGAGGAGGCGATCCGGATACCGCTGCTCATCCGCTATCCGCCGGCGTTTCGGGCGGGTTCGCAGCCCGAGGGGTTCGCGTTGAGCATCGACATCGCGCCGACGGTGCTGGAACTTGCGGGGGCAGCCGGGCCGAAGATGCATGGGCGGCCGCTGACAAAAGAGCCGGGCCGGGATGCGTTTCTGATCGAATACTACTCGGATACGGTGTTTCCGCGCATCCGCAACATGGGATATCACGCGGTGCGCACGCGGCGGTGGAAATATATCCACTACGGGGAACTCGACGGGATGGACGAGCTATACGATCTGTCGAGTGATCCGTACGAGATGCGGAATCGGATTGACGGTTCGCCGGAAGCGCCGGAGTTACGGCGGCGGCTGAGGGAACTGCTCAAGGAGACGTGAGGTAAGCGTAATAGGCCTTGAGCACAATCGCCGCCGTGTTCTCGTACGGTGGAATGTAATTCGCAAACAGAGGCTCGCCGTGAAAACGCGCCTGTTCCTTGCGCCAGAAGGCGCGCCAGTCGAGATTGCCGTTCGCCCGCAGGATCTCATCGTTCAGGGCCTTGAGAAGGGGATCGTTCACGGTGTGCGAGCCGGTGCCGCGGGTGGCGATGATTTGGGCATGATTCGCGGCCTCGAGGATGGCCGTGACATTGCCCGCTCCGCGGCAGCTTCCGAGGATCACCAATTGGGCGGATTCCGTGAGATAGGGGATGGTCTCGTCGAGGTGAAAGGCATGGCCGCGATGGACCACGACTTCCGGCTCGCGGCCTTGTCCCGAGAGAAGTTTCGAAACCGCAGCCTGGCGGGCGGAGGCTTCGGCGGCGCGCTGAAGGTTGGCGGCCTTGGAAAGGTCGATGGGGACATTGGCGAAGATTTCCGTGCGGCGGCCGTTCTCAGCGGTACCGGTGACGCGCACATAATCGTGTTTGTCCTCGAAGCGCCAGCCGGGGGAGTTTCTGTAGCTTGAGCGGAAGCTCTCAAACGACAGCACGCCGTCATCATCGTTGTAAAAGAAATAGCGTTGGAGCAGAGAGCGATGTCCGGCAAAGAGGCGCGAAAGGGGGAGAGAGGCCGGAGGTTCAAGGAAGCGCTGATAACCGGCGGCGAGTTTCCGGAGGCCCTCGTCCCGCGGCAGGCGGGAGAGAAGGCGCGCGGCAAGGAGCCCATAAAGGGGTCCGCCCGCGGAGTCAGCGAGCGCGGTTGCGATGGGCGGGAGGTCCGAGGATGGGACATTGTCGATCACGTCGGCGGCGTAGACCAACTCTTCGAGACTCCGGACGCCGTGCATGGCTTTAGAGAGCACGCCGGGCGGCAAGCCAGGGGAACGGCCGTAGAGCACGGCATCGCTCAGGAAAGCCAGCAGGCGCGGGAGGGGTTGGGCTTCGAGTTTCTGCCAGTTTGGCTTCAGGAGGGCGTCGTATGCGGTCTCAAAAAGACTTTCGTCCACCTCGCCGCGACCGAAGGCGAGAAGCAGATAGACCTGGCGCGGGGTGAAGCGGCGCAACCCGGCGAGGGGAGCAGGGCGATTGCGCACTTCCAGCATGTAGGAGAGAGCGAAGGCCTCGAACTGGCTCGCGGTCTCAGGACGTTGGGAGAGTTGTTCGAGGTAAAGGCGGTCATCCCGCGCGCAACGCAGGGCTTCGGCTTGCGGGAGAGTTCCCAACAGGATCGCGGCGCGCTGGCGCGTGGGCAGGTCGATGCCGCTGTCGCGCGCGAGGGAGGCGATAGAATGTAACGTTCGATTGTTCGAGGCATCGAGCGCCGCCAGCATGCGGGCGCCGCCCGCTGTCGATGAGGCGGCGATGGCCAGCGTCTCCCCGGGGACGGTGAGCATGACGTCCTCGAACAAGGAGGCTCCGAAGGGGAATTCGCTCAACAGGCTGGCCTCGCGGAGCGCCACGCTGGGATTGTGGAGAGCCGCGGCTCGCAGCAGTTTCGCGGCAAGCTCCGGTTTGGCGCCGCGGGCGATCTCCGCAGCGCGGTAAAGGCTCAACCGGCCAAGCCAAGGCTTGTCCACAACCAAGGGGAGCATGGCTCGCGCGGTTCCGGCCTCTTTGGCGGCGGCGGAGAGAAACGCGGTTCGGAGCAACTCCTCGCGCTGCTCCGGCTTTTCGAACAGCGCGAGACAGCCGGGCACCATCGCCGGGCGGATTCCCGCCATCCTCCGCAGTTCCACAAAATCCGGGCGGCACTCGCGCAGGGCGGCGGTTTGTGACGGCAACATTGGCATTCCAGTCGCCTTCACTTCTACACTAACGTTGATGAGGTTTGTTTCGCTGATGCTCGCCGTTTGCCTGCCTGCGGCATGGGCGCAGAAAAATACGGCGGCACCCGATAGCGGCGGCGCGCCCCGGCAGGAGACGGATACCGCGCGGCGGACGGAATTGAACCTGATGGGCAAGACCGATACGGCGGGAGGGGAGAGCCGGCGCAACGAGAACATCTATTTCAACCTGGTGGACAACAATGCGCTGAAGGAATTGAATGTCCGGCTCGGGACCACCGCCACTATCATTGATCAGTTCCACGCCGAGCACGGCTACTTCAGCGCGGAGTTCGGCAATGCGCCGTCACAGGTGATCCGGCTGGCGCCATCCTCGCGGGCCGGCTTTCACGGGAGCCTATTCGCGGCGCATTTGAACAGCATATTCAGCGCGCGCACGTTCTTTCAGGTGGGGGAGGTGAAGCCGGCGCACGAAAACAACTTCGGCTTTGTGGGCGGCGCCCCTGTATGGAAGGGAGCGTTTCTGACGCTGGAAGGAAGCGAAAACCTGATCCGCGGGGTGGTGAACGGGAATGTGCTGGTACCGCGGCCGGACGAGCGCACGCCGCTGGCCGCGGACCCGGCCGTTCGAGCGCTGCTCGGCAGATGGCTCAGCGCCTATCCGCGGGAGTTGCCCAATCGCACGGACATCAACGAGCGCGCGCTCAATACCAATGCGCCGCAGCGCGTGGATCTGCACAACGGCTCGATGCGGCTGGATCAGAATCTGGGGGAGTGGGGCAGAGTGTTCGCGCGATACCTCTACACCTATCAACATGTGGAAGCCTTCGAACTGGTGTCCGGGCAGAATCCGAATACGGATACGCACGCGCATACGGCCCGGCTGACGTGGAATCGCGCCTGGAGCGCGGACACGGTTACGGACCTGTCGGCGGGTTATGACCGCATCGGCTCCTTGCTTGCGCCGGAGAAAAACGCCGTGGGACCGAACGTGGCCATCACCGGGCTGACCTCGCTGGGGCCGGAATCGGGCATCCCCATTAATCGCGCGCAGAACCTGTTCCGCTACTCGGCGCACGCGCGTCTGGCGAGAGGCAAGCATAACTGGACCGTGGGCTCGCAGGCGCTGCGGCGGCAGTTCAACGGCATCGAGTCAGACACGCACCGCGGCTACTTCAGCTTTACCGCCGATTTCGGACGGGACGCGATTACGAATTTCCGGCTCGGCGCGCCGACGCAATACATCCGCGCTGCCGGCAACATCTACCGCGGGTTTCGCAACTGGGATCTTGCGTTGTACGCGGGCGACGAGTGGCGCGTGTCGAAGAGGTTGACGTTCTCGCTTGGCCTCCGGTATGAACCAGTCACGACGCCGGTGGAAGTGAACGGGTTCAACACGATTCCCTATCCGTGCGACTGCAACAACCTTGCTCCGCGGTTCGGCTTCGCATGGCGGGCTCCGGGGCGCGCGGGCGTATTGCGCGGCGCCTATGGCCTCGATTACGGGGAGATCTATCCGGTGACCTTCCAGCAGGTGCGCTTCGCGCCGCCGCTGAACAACAAGATTGTCGTGCCGTCGCCGGATCTGCTGAATCCGCTCGGCGGACTGGGGCAGGGCGGAGCACTCACCGTACCCCGGCCGACGACCTATGTGCTGGATCCGCGCCTGGTGACTCCCTATGCGCAGCAATATAACTTTTCGTGGGAGCCGGAGCTTTCCCGGAACTGGCGGGTGCAACTGGGCTACGTGGGCAGCCGGTCAAACAAACTGCTGCTGATGTGGTATTTGAACCGCGCGCATCCGGTGGCGGGGATTCCTCAAACGACGACGACGGTGAACGAACGGCGCGAGAATCCGGATTTTGCCGAGATCCGGCGCGTGATTAACGGCTCGCGGGGATATTTCGACGCGGCGCGGATTTCGCTGGTGATGCCGCGATTTCACGGAGTGACGCTGAACACGTCCTACTGGTTCAGCAAGGCGATGGACCTTGGAAGCGGCTATTCGAATACGGCGTACGACGCCGACTCGCGGCAATCGCGCAGCCAGAACGAGTTTCTCGCCTCGACGGACATGAAGGGGTTGAGCAACTTTGATCAGCCGCACGCTTTTCTTACGCAGGGGCAGTATGCGATTCCGTCTCCGGCGGGGCTGAGCCGCGGTCAGGCGCGCTGGCTCGGCGGATGGTCGCTGAGTGGAGTTTTGCTGCTGAAGCAAGGAACGCCATTCACGGTGGGAAGCGGATCGGATGCGCCTGGGTTCGGCAACGTGGATGCAAACGGCGGGGACCGGCCGAATATCGTGGATGCGTCGATTCTGGGGCGCACGATTGGAAATCCGGACACCTCGCGGGCGCTGTTGCCGCGGGCTGCCTTTCAGTTCATGCAGCCCACGGACGCGCGCGGGAACCTGGGGCGGAACACGTTCCGGCGCGGGGGGATTCGGAACGTGAATGCCTCGCTGACGAAAGAGTGGGCGATGCGCGGAGAGCAGCGGCTGCGATTTCGCGCCGAGAGCGTGAACCTGTTCAACACGCCGCAGTTCGCCGAGCCGGGTTTCGACCTGGTGTTACCGAACTTCGGCCAGATTACGAACACGCTGAATGACGGGCGGACTTTCCGGTTCTGGTTGAATTTCCTGTTTTAATATCATTGCGCGCGTCATGATGCTATTGTCACTGCTTTCCGCGGTATACTCGCGGCGCCGGCGCCGGTGGAGCCTATCAGGTGCTGACCAAAGGCGACGCGGTGAAGATTCCTTCCGAAACGCGCCTCACCTTCACACTGGCGCGGCCGATCATGATCTAAGTTTCTCCGGGCTTAGTAGTGCTGTTTGGCTGGAAATATGCTCAGGCCTGGTAGACAATTTCTCCGGAAATCCAGGTGCGGAGAACGTGAATTTTGTGAGATTCGGCATCATATTCGAATTCCACGATGTCGGCGCGTTCTCCGGCAACGAGGCCTCGCTGGCGGTTGGCAATACGGGCTACGCGCGCCGGATTGCGCGAAGCCATGGTGAGCGCGTCGGCGAGGGGAACCCCCGCCATGCGAATGGTGTTGCCGATGGCGGTGTCCATGCGCAGGGCAGAGCCTGCCAGGCGCATTCCTCCCTTCATCACGACACGTCCTTCCGGAAGCAACTCTACGTCGACCTCCCCCAGGCGGTAATCGCCGGGGGGGCATTCGGCGGGCGAGACGGCGTCGGTGACCAGGATGGAGCGTTCGATGCCTTTGGCGCGGATAGCGCACTTGAGAAAGCTGGCGGGGAGATGGAAGCCGTCCGCGATGAAGCCGGCCGCAAGCTGGTCATTGGCCAGTTGATCCCAGATATAGTTGGGATGCCGGGCGAGGACCGCGTGGGAGCCGTTGCCGAGGTGCGTGGACTTGGTAGCCCCGGCGCGGACGGCATCCTCAATCTGCTCGCTGGTGGCTTTGGTATGGCCGATGCTGAGTACGATTCCCTCGTTCACCAGGGCTTCGATATAGCGAGGCGCTTCCGGCCATTCGGGAGAGACGGTGACGAGGCGGATATGGCCGCTCGCGGCTTCCTGCCAGCGGCGAAATTCGCTGACATCGGGCGGACGGACCCAGCGCGCGGGGTGTGCGCCGCGCGGCCCGTCCTCGGGTGAGATATGCGGACCTTCCACATGGAAGCCTTCGATGGCATGGCCATGCGGAAGACGCTCCCTCGCATTG
>JADLBG010000072.1 GCA_020847895.1 Bryobacterales bacterium | reverse complement strand
TGCCCGACTTCCAGACCCAGATGCCGATGGAGAGCGCGGGCTGCAATGCCGACAGCGAGGAGTGCCTGCCATGACCGCGAAGGAGAGGGAATGCCGATCAGCCTGCTAGTTGCGTCCAACGACGACCACTTCCGGGAGATGGTTCGCGAGAACCTGTTGAATGTCCAGAATTCGAAGGTGCTCTCCGAGTATCCGGAGGTGAGCAGCACGCTCTACATCCGCGTCTTGCAGGATCTCGAAAGGCACCCGGAAGCCGCGCTCGTGGTAGACATGTCTTATGACGCCGGTGTTGCGCTTGCCGCCATGCAGAAGGTGAAGCAGGCCGTCCCGGAGTTATACCTCATTGCTTCCAACTTCCAGGCCGACGGCGAGACGGTACTCTCCTGCCTGCGCGCCGGCGCCAGCGATTTTCTCACGCAGCCACTCAAGCGCATCGAGTTCCGCGATGCCATGCAGCGCCTGGAGAGTACCCCGCGCAAGGTGAGCACGGCCGGAAGCCGGTTAGGCAAGATCTACACCTTTCTCGGCGCCAAGGGCGGCGTGGGCGCCACGACCCTTGCCGTGAACTTTGCCGGCGTCCTCGCCCAGCGTAAGCAGCAAGTGGTGATGCTTGACCTGGACTGGACGGCAAACGACGTGGCGCTCCAGATAGGCGCGGCCCCGCAGTACACGCTGATGGAGGTGGGGGAGAACCTGGGGCGGATGGATCAGGCGCTGTTTGAAGGCTTTGTCACGCGCGACCCGCTCGGCTTCTACCTCGTGGGGCCGCCGGATTCGCTCGAGCAGCGCGGCTATTTCACCGAGCCCATGTTCCGCGAGTTTTCGACGTTCCTGGTGGAGAAGTATCAGTCCATCGTGATCGACGCCGGACGCAACATTAATGATGACGTCGTGCTCGGCGCTTTGCAGGCTTCCAACACCGTGTTCCTCGTGGTGACCCAGGAGTATCCCGCCATCCGTAATGCGCAGCGATACCTCTCCTTCCTGATGCGCGCCGGATTCACCCAGGACCAGATAAAGATCGTCATCAACCGCTACACGAAGAAACCGGATTCGCTGCACGCGAGTCTCGAGCAGGTGCAGCAAACACTGGGCCAGCCGGCCTTGTATGGCATCCCCAATTCGCCGGTCTTTCTCGCCTCGCTCAACAAGGCGCGACCGATGGTGCAGGACCGGGAGGCCGCCGGCGAATTGGACCGCATCTTCCGGTCGTTTGTCGACAAGGCGACAGGAGTGAAGAAAGAGGCTGTGCCAAAATCGGCATAGCGGCAATCGATGAGAGTTCGAAGGGTTTCTAATTTTCTATGAGTACTCGTCCCATGGTCCGGCCAGGCACGGCAGGCGGCGCCGACCGGTGGTTCCAAATCAAGACGCAGATCCATTCCAAGCTGCTCAACTCGCTGACGCCGGATCAGTTGAAGACCCTGAATAAAGAGGGCGTCCGCGAACAGATCGGCGTGGTCGTGGAGCGCATGGTGAAGGACGAGTCCGTCCCCATGACCGTTGCCGAACGCGAGCGGGTGATCGAAGAGGTTCTCGATGAGGTCTTCGGGTTGGGCCCGTTGGAGCCTCTGCTCAAGGACCCCACGGTGAGCGACATCCTGGTGAACGGCTATGACAGCGTGTACGTAGAACGCGGCGGCCGGCTGGTGGAAACCAACATCCGCTTCAAGGACAACCTGCACGTGCGCATGATCATTGACCGCATCGTCTCGAACATCGGCCGGCGCATCGACGATTCCTCGCCCATTGTCGACGCGCGCCTCGAGGACGGATCGCGTGTCTGCGCCGTCATCCATCCCCTGTCCCTCATCGGTCCGGTGATGTCCATCCGCCGATTCGGCAAAAAGCTTCTTACCACCGACGATCTGCTTCGCAACGAAACGCTCACAACCGGCATGCTCGATTTCCTCAGCGGGTGTGTCGAGGCGCGGTTGAATATCGTGATCTCCGGCGGGTCCGGTTCGGGCAAGACCACCATGCTGAACACGCTCTCCCGCTTCATCCCCGAAGAGGAACGCGTCATTACCATCGAAGACACCGCCGAATTGCAGATGCAGCAATCGCACGTCGTGCGGCTCGAGACCCGTCCCATGAACATTGAAGGCGCCGGAGCCATCAGCCAGCGCGATCTGGTGATCAACGCCCTCCGCATGCGCCCCGACCGCATTATCATCGGTGAATGCCGCGGACCGGAAGCGCTCGACATGATGCAGGCCATGAATACCGGCCATGACGGCTCCATGACGTCCTGCCACGCCAACTCTCCGCGCGATGCCTTCGCGCGCCTGGAAACCATGGTGATGATGGCCAGCGCGAACATCCCGGACCGCGTCATCCGGCAGATGCTCTCCTCGGCGGTGAACATCGTGCTGCATTGTGCGCGCCTCAACGACGGCACTCGCAAGATCACCTCCATCGCCGAAGTTCGGGAAGTGGAAGAAGACCAGGTGATCCTCGACGACATCTTTCAGTTGGAGCGCACGGGGGTGAACCAGCGCGGACGCGTCACCGGGCGGTTCCGCGCCACAGGCTACAAACCGCGCTGCATGACGCGGCTGAAGGCATACGGAATCCACCTCTCGCCCTCCATCTTCCAGGAAGAAGTTGCGCTGAAGGAATAGCGATGCTGTTTGTCACCTTTCTCATCTTCAGCGGATTTCTGGCGGCGGCGGCTTACTATGTGTGGGTCATCCCGGCCAATCAGGACGCGGAGATCCTGCGGCAGCGGATGCGCGAACTGCGGTCCCGCGCCGCCCAGCGCCGCGGAGGAGGCAGCCCCGACATTATCCGCCGCGAGCAGCGCGGAAGTCTGGCCTTCATCGGCGACATTGTCGCCTGGGTGGGTGTGCTGCGCCGGCTTCAGGAGTTCATTGACCAGGCCAACCTGAAGTATCGCGCCGCGGATGTGCTCGGTGTATCGATTGTCATTGGGATCCTGGCGTACCTCATCCTGGGTTTCGCCGGCATGTCCATGCACCTGCCGCGACTGGTAGTCTGTCTTTGCGTCGCCGCTCTTCCCACAGCGTACATTCTGCGCGTCCGCAAGAAGAGGCTCGATAAATTCGAACAGCAGCTTCCGGACGCTATCGATCTCTTCAACCGCTCCATGAAGGCGGGACACAACATCCAAAGCGGCCTCGAAACGGTAGCCGAGGAAACGTTCGACCCGGCGCGCATGGAGTTCAAGAAGGTCATCGAAGAGATGGCGCTCGGTTCGCCCATTGAAGACGCTCTCCATGGGCTCGGCAGACGAGTACCCCTGGTCGACTTGAAATTCTTCATCACCGGCCTCATCCTCCAGCGGCAGACGGGAGCCAATATGGTGGCCGTGCTCGACAACCTGTCCCTGCTGATTCGCGAACGCCTGAACCTGGCGGCTAAGATGCAGGCAGCCACGGCGCAGCAGCGCTTCTCCGCGGGCCTGCTCTGTGCAATGCCGGCTGTCGTGGGGCTCGGCTTCTGGGTGCTGAAGCCGGAATACATCCGCCTGCTCTACACCGACGACACCGGAAGCAAGTTCCTCACCTACGCCATTGTTTCCGAACTCACCGGAATTCTCATCATCCGCAAGATCGCCAGCCCGAAGTTTTAGGAGTCAGACATGCTCACCGCCATCCTCGTCTTCGTTGCAGGCTTCGTCATCGTCGCGGTGCTGTTGTGGTCCGGCTACCAGTTGTTCACCGAGCGCGAAGCGCCGCTCGAGGACCGCCTGGATGAGTTGCAGGCTAACATCGCCGCCGCGCAAGTGGCGCGCGGACCGCGCCGCCGCATCGGCGGCGGGTTCTCCAACAGCCTCTTGTACTTCATCAGCCTGTTTCCCGGCGGCGAGGATTGGATTCGTTCCACCGAGCGCGAGTTGGCGCAAGCCGGCATCCGCCAGAGGGGCGCCGTGGTCGTCTACTCCGTATTTCAGGCGCTGTTCTTTGCCGCCATCATGGGCGGCATGCTCTACCTCCAGTGGAACAACCCCTTCGCCACGAAGATCGGAGGCATGGCAGCGGCCTTCATCCTCGGCTATCTGCTCCCGCAGCAGGTGTTGCACCGCCTGGTGAAGCGCTACCGGCAGAAGCTGCAGGATGCGCTTCCCGATACAATTGACCTCCTCGGCATCGTGCTTGGAACGGGTCTCGCTCTCGATCAGGCCATGATGCGCGTCAGCGAGGAAATGCAGTACATCTACCCCGCGCTGGCGAACGAATTCTCCACGGTGGTGATGCAGGTGAAAGCCGGCCAGGAGCGCTCGAAGGCATTCGCACAGCTTGTGCGCAGGACCGGCATCGAAGACATCAAATCGCTGGCGGCGATGATCATCCAGAGCGAGCGTTTCGGCACCAGCCTGTCGCAGGCATTGAAGGTGTACGCCGACGCCTTGCGCACCAGGCGCAGGCTGAGAGCGGAAGCCGCCGTGGCAAAGGCCGGAATCAAGATGCTCTTCCCCATCGTGCTGTTCATTCTGCCGGCGTTGTTCGTCATCACCCTGGTGCCCGGCATGATCAGCGTCTTGCGGGATTTGAAGGGCGGAATCGGCGCGCGATAGCTTCTAGGCGGGTGCTAGAATTTCCCTAGGGAGTCTCTATGTCCACTCTTTACGTCGAGAACCTGCCGGAAGACCTGTACGAAGCGCTGCGGACTCAAGCCAGAGAGCACGGAAAGTCGATTTCCGCCGAAGTGATTTCCCTGCTTCGAGAAAATATCCCCACTCCGGACGAACTGGCGCGGCGGAGATCACTGCTCCAGTGTGCGCGGCGGCTCAGCGCCAGACGTCCGGGTTCGACGTGGCGCTTTCCAACGGCGGAGGAGATGCAGCGCAAGGACCGGCTGCGTTGAAATCCTATGTAGTCGATGCAAGTGTAGCCGCCAAGTGGTTTCTTCCCTCGGCGCGGGAACCGCTTGCCATCGAGGCCCGGCTACTGCTGGAGGAATACGCGGCAGGCCGTCTAAAAATCGAAGTTCCGGACCTGTTCTGGCCGGAACTCGGCAACATTCTCTGGAAGGCCGTTCGCACGAATCGAATGACTCGTCAGGCAGCCGGGGAAGCGATAGTCGCGCTCGAGGGCAGCCCACTCATTACCATCCCATCGGCATCCTTGTGGAAAGACGCTTTCGCGCTCGCTGTCACTTTTGACCGAACAGTCTACGATTCCGTGTATGTGGCTTTGGCCGTGACGTCGGGGATCCCTATGGTGACGGCCGATGAGCGGCTGGCCAACGCGCTGGCTGCTCATCTCCCGGTACGCTGGTTGGGCGCGTTTCCATTCTCACGTTGAGGGTTTCCCGGCTTCTTACGCGAGTTCTTCCGGGGGCCCGCTCATGATCTGCCGCACCTCGATGGGCATGTTCAGCGGAACACCGCCCGGCCCCGGTGCGGCCGATGCGCGCGCGGCAATCTGGTACGCGCGTTCCGCGTTTTCGACATCGATGACCCAGTACCCGATCAGGAATTCCTTCGATTCCGGGAACACTCCGTCCGTAATCGGCGTTCCATCGGCATCCGCGCGGACAACCTTCGCTTCGCTCGGCCAGGCCAGTCCTTCCGCGGACACCAGTTCCCCGTCCTCCTTCAACTTCCTGTTGAAGCTCATCATGAACTGAATATGCGCCTGGATGTCCTCCTTGGGCCAGGTCATGATCCCCTTGGACATGCTCTCCGGGTCGGTCTTCATTCCCATCATCAGGATAAATTTCATACTTCCAGCTCCTTTCGATTCTCACACGCGGGAGTGTTTGCACTGTGAGTCGGAGCCGGAGTGCGGATTTCGACATCGCCCGAAAATTGTTACTCAGCGGCCTGGGGGATTCTTGGCTGAACTTCAAATGATATGATCAGTTTCTGTCCCGTTGCGGAAAACGTCGGCCGATCCTCACCGCGAACCCGCGCTGGCGCCCCGCACCAGGAACAGACCGCGCGCCGGTTCCGGCTCCTCCGCCTCCGCAACGGCCGGCAGATACAGACGCACACTGGTTCCGCTGCCCGGAATGCTTTGCACCACCACGTTTCCGCCCAACTGCCGCACCACCCCGTAGACCGTGGACAACCCGAGCCCCATCCCTTTACCCGAACGCTTCGTAGTAAAGAACGGCTCGAACATGTGCTGCCGCGTATCGGGGTCCATCCCCCGGCCGGTATCGGAGACTGTGAGGACGACGTAATCACCGGCCGGAAGCTGTGCCAGGCGGCGGGCGGTTGGTGCGTCGAGGCCGGCGTTGGCGGTCTCCAACGTGAGCTTGCCGCCGCCGGGCATCGCGTCGCGAGCATTCACCGCGAGATTCAGAATCGCCTGCTCCAGCCAGCCCGAGTCCGCCTTCACCCTGCTCAGTTCGAGGTCGAGGATGGTGCTGATCTGGATCTTGTCCCCCAACAGCATCTGAAGCATTGGCTTCATCCCATGAATCAGATCGTTCAGTCCGAAAACGGCAGCCTTCATCGGCTGCTTGCGGCTGAAGGCAAGCAATTGACTGGTAAGCGCGGTGGCGCGCTCTCCGGCCTTCTTGATCTCTTCCACGTCCCGCCGCAGCGGATCCTCCGGATGCAGCGTGTGCAGGACAAGTTCGCTGTACCCATTAATGGAGGTGAGCAGATCGTTGAACTGCTGGGCGATGCCGCCCGCAAGACGTTCCACTGCTTCCATCGATCCGGCGAACTCCTCACGGCGCGATTCAGGGATTGGGAAGGCCACCACCACAGCCGAACCCGACTGCATGTTCCCTGTCCGTAAGGAAGACATGGCCGTGTAGACCTGCAGGTTCTCCCCATCCTTGCCGCGCCACTCGGCTTCGCCTTGCAGTTTGCCTCCGCCGGCGGCCAGATCGGAAATCGCCATCTGCGTGCGCGGCCACTCCTGCTCGGGCAGAAGCAGTTCCCAATAGTGCCTGCCGGATGGCTCCGGGCCTCGATGTCCGGTTAGTTCCTCGAATGCGCGGTTGTGTTTCACCACCATTCCTTCCCGGTCTACCACCAGCACAGCCGCCCCGATCGAGTTCAGAACCCCATCGAGAAATTGCGCATCCCGGGCGTTCAATGCGGCCACCTGACGCTCGGAAAGATCCCGCGCCACAGCGTGGTAGATGCTATGGCCGTGCTCCGTGGCTTCCGTGAGATGGAAGTGGAGCGGCACGTATGTGCCGTTCTTGCGCTGTCCCGTGATTTCCACCCCAGCTGCGCCAGGCGCGCGTTGCGCGGCGAGCAGCGATTCCAACCCCCGGCCCGGTTCGGTGAGGCTCGAGGCCGTTGGGATTAAGATGCCGATGCTACGGCCAATGACCTCTTGGGCCCGGTAGCCGAAAGTCTGCGCAGAGGCAGCGTTAAAAGACCGGATACAGCCTTGTTCGTCGATTGTGAACATGGGATCGGGCGAGCCTTCTTCCAGCTTTCGAAGGCGCGCTTCCTGTTCCCGTTTTTCCATCTGGAGACGGCGCCCCAGTTGCCTTTGGAGAAATGTGGCAGGCAGGCCGGCGGCGATCGCTAGCAGAATGCCGACCGTGAAGATGATGGTGATCTCCATATACCGTAACTAAGGAAAATACCAAGGAGGGGCGTTTTAAG
>JADLBG010000071.1 GCA_020847895.1 Bryobacterales bacterium | reverse complement strand
GGCTTCCGGAACCGTTTACCGTGGCGACTTGAATACTGAAGTCATTGACGACGCGGTAAGCCTGTTCGCCGGAGGAAGAGGAGGCGACCGGGCTGACTTCGAAGGTTGACATAGTGGTAAAGAATGAGCTTACACAGAAATTATAGAACAGGAGGGGGAGGAGGCGCAGGGCTTATTCACGACTAGTTTGATCGGGAATGAGGAGATTCACTCACCGGCGTCTTCCAGGTACGTGTATCCCTGCAGCCCATCCTCATAAAACCGCAGTAACCGGCCCGATTCTTCATACCCGATCCGGCCCTGCCGCAGCGCCGATTCCACATCCTTGCGGAACTGCTCGAGAAGCGAGCGGGTGTTGAACTGCACATAATCGAGCACCTCGCGAACCGTATCCCCCTTCACAACCGCATCGAGAATCGGCTCATTCTTATCGTCAAGCCGGACGTGCACGGCATGGGTGTCACCGAAGAGGTTGTGGAGATCACCGAGGATCTCCTGGTAGGCTCCGACGAGAAACGCTCCGAGGAAGTAGGGTTGTCCGTTGTAGGCGTGAAGGGGGATGGTGCGCTTCACATCGCGGCGGTCGATGAACTGGTCCACCTTGCCGTCGGAGTCGCACGAGATATCGCCGAGAACGGCGTGGCGCGTGGGCTGCTCATTGAGGCGGTGAATGGGCATGATGGGGAAGAGTTGTTTGACAGCCCAACTGTCGGGCATGCTCTGGAAGAGCGAGAAGTTGCAGAAATAGGTGTCGGAGAGCATGCCCTCGAGGCCTTCGAGTTCCTCGGGGAAGTATTCGAGTTCATGAGAGAGTCTTTGGATGCGCCGGCAGATGCCCCAATAAATGGTTTCCGCCATGGAGCGCTGCTCGAGCGAGAGGTAGCCGAGGCTGAACAGGTTGAGGGCGGAATCGAGCGCCTGCTGCGCATCGTGGAAGCTCTCGAGCAGGTTCTTCACGGTGAGGGAACGGTAGGTCTCCATCAGGTCCACGAGGGGCTGTTCGGCGTCCTCGGGGAGTTTGTCCATCACGCCGGCTTCTCCGCCAAAGCCGGTAACGCCGAGGACGTTGAATACGAGCAGGCTGTGATAGGCGGCGATGGCGCGGCCGCTTTCGGTGACGATGTTCGGATGAGGGACTTCGGCCTCGTCGCAGACGTTCTGGATGTGATAGACGACGTCGTTGGCGTATTCCTGGAGGGTGTAGTTGACGCTCGATTCGAAATCGGTCTGGGAGCCGTCATAATCGACGCCAAGTCCTCCTCCGACATCCATGTATTCGAGTCCCGCTCCAAGCCGTTTCAGGCCGACGTAACAGCGGGCGGCTTCGATGACGGCGCCTTTGATCTGGCGGATGTTGGTGATCTGGCTGCCGAGATGGAAGTGGAGCAGCTTGATGCAATCGGCCATGCCGAGGGACTTCATCAGATCCAAAGCCTGCAGGGCTTCGCTGACGGTGAGGCCGAACTTGGAACGGTAGCCGCCGGAAGATTTCCAGCGTCCGGAGCCGCGGCTGGCCAGCTTGATGCGCAAACCGACGTCGGGGCGGATGCCGATCTTGTTCGAATACTTAATGATGAGATCGAGTTCGGTGTACTTTTCGACGACGGGAATGATACGGCGGCCGATTTTCTTGGCCAGCATGACGAACTCGATATACTCGTCGTCCTTGAAGCCATTGCAAATGATGGGGGTGTCGTTATCGGCGATGGCGAGGACGGCGAGCAGTTCGGGCTTGGAACCGGCCTCGAGGCCGAATCCGAACGGTTTTCCGTATTCGACGACTTCTTCGACGACATGGCGCTGCTGGTTGACCTTGATGGGATAGACGCAACTGTAATTTCCCTGGTACTTGTGCTCGTCGATGGCGTTGCGGAAGGCGCCGTGGATTTCGCCGAGCCGGTGCTGAAGAATTTCGCCGAAGCGGATGAGGATGGGCGGAGAGATGCCGCGGAGAGTGAGTTGGTGAACCAGTTCCTTGAGGTCCGCCTTGCGGTTCGGATCCTTGGCCGGGTGCACCCAGAGGTGCCCGTTCTCGCCGACGGAGAAATAGCCTTTGCCCCACCGTTCCACATCGAACAGATCGGCGGCATCATGTATCGTCCAGCGGCCGGTTGGTTCCCAGACCGTGTCCCGATCCGACATCTTCAAATTCAACTCGAGTAACTCCTTTTCGCGTCCATCGACTGGATGGAACCACAGCTTTCAGTGTCCGACGAAATGAGTACGCTGGCAACAGAAAAACGGGCGCCCGCCCGCGCCATGGAATCTTGCGATGTTCATGATTCCGCCGGCGGATGGCATGGTTCAGCGGAAGGAGCCTGTCTGGGGGGAGCGCACCCAGCGTTCGAGCTTGAGCAGCAATTCGTTGCGGTTGACCGGCTTGGGGATATAGTCATCCATGCCGGCGGCGAGGCAGCGTTCGCGGTCGCCCTGCATGACGTGAGCGGTCACGGCAATAATCGGGAGACGCGCCCAACGCTTTTGCGCACGGATGCGCGCTGTCGCTTCGTAGCCATCCATTTCCGGCATCTGGCAATCCATGAGAACGGCATCGAATGCGCCGCCTTCCAGCGCATCGAGCGCGAGCTTTCCGTTCGAGGCCAGTTCCACTTCGTAGCCGGCGTGCTCCACAATCCGCCTGGCCACTTTCTGGTTGATGGGATTGTCCTCGACAATCAACACACGGGGGGAACGGGGACGGTCCGCGGAGGCAATCCGCGCATCGCGTTCCGGTTCCTGTAACGGCGGGGCGCACTTCGCCAGGGTCACATGGAACCAGAATGAGGACCCGAGTCCGAGCTTGCTCTCCACTCCGATGGTTCCCCCAAGCTGGGCTACCAGTTTGCGGCAAATAGCAAGGCCAAGCCCGGCTCCCCCTTGTTTGCGCCGCATGCTTTCATCCGCCTGGGTAAAGGGTTCGAACAACCGCTGCCGTTCGGCATCCGCAATGCCGATACCCGTGTCACTCACCTCGAAGCGGAAGGCCACGCGGGATTCAGTACCCTCCTTGACTGCCAAAGCTACGCGGATACTGCCCCGGTTCGTGAACTTGATGGCATTTGTGACGAGGTGAACCAGCACTTCACGAATCCTGCCGGGGTCCCCCTCGAATCTCGAGCGGGCCTTTGGATCCGCGTACGAACCGAGGTTCAATCCTTTGGCCGCCACCTTCGCCTGATAGCAGGCAACCACTCCATCCAACACCATCGCGGGTACGAACGGGATGCTCTCGACTCCCCGGGCTCCGCCCTCGTCCAGGGAGAAATTGAGGATGCCGTTCATCAGGTTCAGGAGGTCATTGGCGGCGTCCTGGGCCAGTTTGGCATTGACCCGTTGTTCCTCGTCGAGAGGGCTTTCGAGAAGAATCATCAGCAGGCCGAGCAGGCCGTGGATGGGCGTGCGGATCTCATGGCTGATGTTGGTGAGGAAAGCGCTCTTGGCGCGGCTGGCGGCTTCGGCACGGTCTCTGGCCTCGGTCAGTTCGGCGGTCCTGGCCTTCAGTTGACTGAGCAGACGCGTCAGTTCCTGATTGAGATGCATCCGCTCATCGAGGGATTCGCGCATCCCGTGGTAGGATTCGGCAAGCGCCGCCGACATCATTTCAAAATCCCGGGCGAGTTCCAGTATCTCTTCCGGCGAATTTGCGGGGAGTTTCAGACTGACCGCCTCGGGATCCTTGCCGGCGAGCTTTCGCAAGTGATGCACGACGCGTTCCAGAGGCTTAGTGACCAGGCCTGACGCGAGTTTCGCCAATAGGACGGAGAGGGCTATCGCAACTCCCGCCCATAGGGTCATCCGGCGGTAGTAGCTCGCCAGTTCCGCGAGGTGGTTTGCGGCCGGCGTCATGAACAGAATCTCCCAGCCGCGGCCGGGCAGCATCTCACGGGCTACTAAGAGATTGGCAGTTCCCGATTGGTAGCGGGCGACTCCCGCCGCCGCCCGAGCGGCCTTCACCATTGGGTCTGTGGTGAGATTCTGCAAGTACTTATAGCCGGTGGAGGGGCTGGCATAGACCACAGCGTTATTCCTGTCCAAGAGAACCAGCCTCGTGCCATGTTGGAGGTCGGTATGACTCAATGCGAGCGAAATTCTATCAAGCGCCAGGCTGCCTTCCACGATGCCCTCCGAATGACCCCGCCGGCCGCGCAACGGAGCACTCACGGCCACGATGGGAGCCTGGCCGAAGCCAACGCCGCGGAAGGCTTCCGAGACAAACGCCTCCCCGGTTTTCATGGGAATCTGGAAATAATGTCTCTTCGAGACATTTAGCTTGACTGGGGCAGGCAGGCTTCCGTTCTGGATGGAAGAGGCGGTGATGGAACCGTCCCTGCCGGCGATGAGCATCGTCACGAAACCCGGGTAAAGCGCATGATATCGAGCCAGCAGGAGGCGTAAATCCACTTCCGGGTGGCTTTCCACGGAGGCGGTCAGCGCCATCATCGCGGCACGGTGGGAATCCACATACCTGGCCAAATCCGCGGCCGCCTCGTAAGCTTTGCGCTGCAAGCTGTTCGCTGCCTCGGCGTACAACCGGCGCTCGAGACTCCTGCCCTCCTCCACGATTACCAGAATCAAGGGACTGATGGATGTCAGAATAATGCCGCTTAACAGGTACATCCGGAGGGGCCGGAAATGCCGGAAACGCTCCGGCAATCCAAGGCGTTGCCCGAGATTGGATACACAACTCAGCAGGACCGCGAGGGCGACATTCAGGATGGAGTTCAGAGGGCACTTGAGGGTGATCGCCCAAAGCTGGTCCGGTTGAAGAGGCAGGGAGAAAACAACAATCAGAACAGGCAGTGGAGTGACAAGAGCAACCCAGAACAGGACATCACCCTGTGAGCCGGGCTTGCGGTGAATGGCTACCGAGCCGAGGGCGGTTGCTTCGAGCACCGCGGCAAGGACCCCATAGGGATGGCCCCATAGGAAAACAGTGGGCAGATAGACAAACAAAGCCGCTACTGCCCCGGGCAGGGGCCCGAGGGTGAGCGCGACGAGGTAGCTGAAAACGCCGCCGAACAGCATGTCGACACCCTCAGTTACCGGATAGGGGATGAGATTGGCGGCAAAACCTGCCAGCGATGCGCCCAGGAGAAACAACAAGCCCTTGCGGCGATCCTCCCTGTTTGCCGTCCAGAGGGAGCAACAATGGGATTTCCAATCATGTGATTCGCCGGAAAACATGCGTATTCCTGTGAGGCTTATCGGCCGCATTTGGGAATGCCGTATGCTGGATCATCATGAGGCGTCTGCTTGTTGCCTTTTTCGTGTTTTCCCTTTTCCTGCCAGGTCAAGAGCCCGCTTCCCATGAATTCTGGCCCGGCGCGGTGTATGATCCCGCCATCCCCACGTTTCAGAAGGTGCTGGGGTACGGGGCGGGCGAGCAGATCAGCTCCCCTGAGCAGTTATTGCGCTACCTCGAGGCGCTGGCGGGGACCGTCCCCAATCGGATGAAGGTGTTCGATTACGGGAAGACCTGGGAAGCGCGGCGGCTCGTGTATGCCGCGATCGGATCGGAGGCGAATATCCGACGGCTGGAGGATATCCGCCGCGCGCTGCGCCGGCTCTCCGATCCACGCACCCTTCCGGAGGCGGAGGCACGCAAGCTGATGGGCGGACTGCCGGCGGTGGCGTGGCTCGCCTATGGGGTACACGGCAATGAAATCTCTTCCCCCGATGCGGCGCTGCTGACGGCGTACCACCTGCTGGCCGCGCGCAATGACCGGATGGCGCAGGACATTCTGGCAAACGTGGTGGTGCTGATAGACCCGCTTCAGAATCCGGATGGCCGGGAGCGCTTTGTGCAACACTTCCGCGCCTCCGAAGGGCTGGCGCCGGATGCGGACCCATTGGCCGCCGAGCACAACGAGCCGTGGCCCGGCGGGCGTACGAACCACTACTACTTCGACATGAACCGCGACTGGTTCGCTGTAACGCAGCCGGAAACGAAGGGCCGCATTCGCGCGCTGCTCGAGTGGTTTCCCTTGCTCTTCGTGGACCTGCACGAAATGGGCTCCGACGCCACCTACTACTTCGCTCCGGAAGCCGATCCGTTCAACCCGCACCTGGACAAGGACATCCGGGAGAGCCTGGAATGGGTGGGAAAGAACAACGCGAAGTGGTTTGACCATTTCGGGTTCAGCTATTTCACGCGCGAGGTATATGACAACTTCTATCCCGGCTACGGCGCCAGTTGGCCGTGCTATTACGGTGCGGCGGCGATGACGTATGAGCAGGCTTCGGCGCGCGGTCTGCTGATGCGCAAGTCCGATGAGACGGTATTCACGTTCCGGGATACGGTTCGGAAACACTTTGTCGCCTCGCTCTCGACGCTTGAAACGGCGAGCCGCTACAGGGAGCGGCTGATGGACAAGTTCTATCGTTTCCGGAAGTTGGCCGCGGAGGAGGGCGCCTCCGAGCCGGTGCGCGAATATGTGTTCCCGCGTTCGGGCAATGTCACGGCCGTGGATAAACTGGCAGACCTGCTGGCGGAGCAGGGGATCGAGGTGAAGCGCGCGGCGTCGCCGATTATTGTGAACGGCCGCCGTCTTCCAACGGGCAGCTATGTTGTGCCGCTCGCGCAGCCATCGAAGCGGCTGATCCGGGTGCTGCTCGATAAGCAGGTTTCGATGAAGGAAGACTTTCTCAAGGAGCAGGAGCGGCGGCGGCAGAGGAAACTGCCTGATGAAATCTATGACGTCACGGCCTGGTCGCTGCCGCTGCTCTACAACGTGGAGATGCTGGCGGCCGGGAGCACGGCGGCAGGCCAGTTTGAAACGGTGAAGGCAGGGGAGCTTCCAAAAGGCAAGCTGGCGGTGGCCGCTGCGCCCGTGGCCTACCTGGTTCCCTGGGGAAGCGCCGGCGCGGCGCGGATTGCGGTGGCGGCGCTGCGCGAGGGATTCACCGTGTGGAGTTCAGACAAAGCATTCGCCCAGAACGGCAGCAGGTACCCGGAGGGGACGCTCATTCTGAGGACGGCCGGAAACCCTGCCTCGCTAGGCGAGGTGATGACGAGGATGGCGGGCCGGTTCGGCGTGGATATCACCGCCACGGCTTCCGGATGGGTGGACGAGGGGGTGAACTTCGGCAGCGGGTATGTGCGCAAGCTGCGCAAGCCGGCAATCGCGCTCGCCTGGGACCGGCCGGTGGCGGCGGGCTCGGCGGGGCACGCCCGTTTCGTACTCGAGCGCCAGTTCGGCATTCCGGTTACCGTGGTGCGCACGCCGCAGCTTGCCACGGGGGATTTGAGCCGGTTTCAGACGATCATTCTGCCGGACGGCTCGAGAGAGGGTTATGCCTCCACTCTGGGCGCGGCGGGGGCGCGGCGGCTGAAGGAATGGGTGGCGGAGGGAGGCACGCTGATCGCCACCGGCGGCGGAGCGGTGTCCTACCTGTCGGCGCCGAAGACCGGTTTGCTTGCGGTGCGGCAGGAAGAAAGGGTGAAGGCGGGCCGGAAAGACGCCGCGGAGGATAAAGAGGAGGAGGAGGACGAGGACTCGGAGGAGGTGGAGGTTCCGGGGAAGGTGTTCACGAAGCAGGAAGATTTCGACAAGGCGATCCAGGCTGAAAAAGAACTGCCGGACCCGGTGGCCGGGGTGCTTGCCAGGGCAAAGGTGGACAAGGAGCATTGGATGGGCGCGGGAGCCGGCGGCACGGTAATCGCGATGGTGGACGGACGGGCCATCTTCACCCCTATCAAACTCGACAAGGGAGTCAACGCCGCCTACTTCGCCGGACCGGACGAGGTGGTGGCTTCGGGGTACATGTGGGAGGATAACCGGAAGCAGCTCGCCTATAAACCGCTGGTGATCGTGCAGCGGGAAGGCCGCGGGCAGATTATCGCCTTCACGGCGGATCCGAACTTTCGGGCCTTTATGGACGGGATGAATGTGCTGTTTCTGAATGCCGTGCTGCGGGGGCCCGCGCATACGCGGTGACGCCGGGAGTTAGAAGATGCGTATGACGTCAACGCCAATATGCACGTAGCCGGCTCCGATGATCCTATTGCCGATGTCTACAGTCAATCTCACGACGCCTTGCACCAGCCCGGCAACGTTGCTTCCAACGGTAACTGGAAGGCTGTATCGAGCGACGGAGAGGAAGCCAGTCCCAATGACGAATTCCGCGGTGAAATTTCCGGCTACGCGTGTCTCGCCATTTCCCAGTGATCCATCCACGGGAAGGGGGGTCATCAAACCCGCTCCAGTGGCGAGGACGCTCATGCTGACGGTGCCATCAGTGTTCCAGAAAAATTCCGTCGTGTTCCGGAACATGGCGAGCGCGG
>JADLBG010000070.1 GCA_020847895.1 Bryobacterales bacterium | reverse complement strand
TACAAAAAGCGCAGAAACTACCGCGTGACAGGCTCGCGCTCAACTACCTCGAAGCCAACGTCGGCCTCGGCAGCACGCTCCATCTGCGTGCATAATTCAGGTGATACTGGCGTCCCCAAGCGGCAAGCTGGCCGGCCAATTGTTTCACCAGGGCCTGGGAGTGCGGATAGAGATTACGTTCTTCCCTGGGGTCGGTTTGTAAGTCGTATAACTCGCCGGGACGCAGTTCCGGGCGGTTGTCGAACTTACGAAGGATGAGCTTGTACCGCTCCGTACGCAGCGCCCGCTCCTCGTAGAACGATCCGTCAATGGCGGCCTGGGGGATGTTTTCCATCACGATGGGCCTGCGCCATGTATCGTTGCCCGCGCGGACAAGGCCGATGAGACTGTGTCCCTGGAAAAAGGATCCGCCGGCGGGTTCCAGAATACCGCCTTTCACCGCCTGGATGCCGGCTGTCTCGAGGATGGTTGGCGCCAGATCGACCAGGGAGACACCGGAACGCCAGACGCCTCCGGATGGAAGCAGCCTGGGATAGCGGAGGATGAGAGGAATGCGCGAGCTTTCCTCGTAGGCCGTGCACATGCCCTCCGCTGTTCCGGGGCGCGGTTGCCAGCTACGGCCATGCTCGGTGGTGACGATGATCAGCGTCTCGTCGAGGATGTTCTTTCTTCGCAAAGTCTCCACGAGGCGGCCCACGTTCCAGTCGAGGTTCGACACAGCGGCGTGGTAGGCGGCGTGTTCTTCGCCGCGATGTTTTTCGAGAAATTCAGCCGGCGGATCGAGGGGCTCATGCGGCGCGTAGTAGGACTGATAGAGGAAGAACGGACCGCCCGCATGTTGTTCGATGAAGCTCATTCCCAGTTCGGTGTGGACGTCGGGGCGGTAGCGCGAGTGATGCGGCTTGCCAATCCAATGGCGGAGGGTGGAGTTGAATGCTTTGAAATAGTCAAAGAAGCCGGGATTGCCGGGTCCGAGGTGCCACTTTCCGATGGCCCCGGTGATGTATCCGGCGTTGCTCAAGTAAAAGACGAAGTTATCCCATAGATCGAATCTGGTATCGCGGAACGGATCGGGGATCGCCTCCTGGTAGTTGCTGTTCATTGCGCTGGGCTTAGTGGGATATACATTGCGGCGCAAGCCGTGACGGTGAGGATAGAGTCCGGTGAGAATGGAGGCGCGTGCGGGGCCGCAGAGGGCTTGCGGGGTGAAGCAGTTTTCAAAGCGTATTCCCGATGCGGCGAGCGCGTCGATGTTTGGCGTTTGCGACCTGCGTTCCCCGTAGGCTCCGATAGCATCGGTGCGGCACTTGTCGAAGATGACGAAGAGGATGTTTGGCGGACGCTGAGAGGGTATTTGGGCCGCCAGCAGGGGCGCCGTCATCGTGCCGAAGAATTGTCTGCGGTACATCAGGAAGTCCTTCCCGACAACAATACAACAATGGGATGTTTCGGACCATCAACGTCCGACCGGGCGGCGCTTCGAAAGGAGCCGCTACGATAGAAGTAATTGATGTCGATTCCCGTCACCAGCACCTGGACCGCCTTTCGCCTTGCCTTCGATTCTCTCCGGGCCCACAAGCTGCGTACTTTCCTCACGCTACTGGGGGTGATTATCGGTGTGTCGAGTGTCGTGATGGTGGGGGCGGCGATTGATGGGATGGGGAACTACGCGGAGGAGACGACTTCGAAGGTTTTCGGGAGCGACAGCTATCTGATTGCGCAACTGGCGCAACTGGGGCGTATGAACCGCAGGGAGCGCGCGGAGAAGCTACGCCGGAACAAACCCATTCGCGCCGAGGAGGTGGACTATCTTCGCGCCACCACGGGGGATCGTATCCTCTACAGTCCCTATACGCAGCGCGTGGAAGACGTGAAGCACGAAGACACTGTTTTTCAGGCGGCCACCATCCTTGGCGTCTCGGCTTCGCTGCCGGAGATTCGCGACGTGACGCTGACCGACGGACGTTTTTTCACCGAGCAGGAGGAGAAGAACCGCCAGCAGGTGGCCGTGATAGGAGATGAACTGCGGGAGAGCTTGTTTCCCGGGGTTTCGCCCGTGGGGAATGTGATCAAGATCCGCGGCCTCGATTTCGTTGTGGCGGGTGTGCAGGAGAAGCTGGGATCGAGCGGAGCGCGGACGCAGCAGGATAATCCGGTGTACATTCCGGCGACGGTGTACGTGAAGATGTTCGGGCAGTCGCGGGGCGGGTACGCGGTGTTCGGAAAGCCGCGGCCGGGCTCGGGGCTGACCATGGACGACGCACTCGATATCACGCGCGTTGCCCTGCGTTCACGGTTTCACACGCCGCCGGGGAAGCCCGACAATTTCGACACGCTGACGCCGGACGCGATCCGAGCGTTCGTGGACAGCATTCTGGCTTTGGTGAGTGCGGTGGTGGTTCCCGTGACGGCGATCTCGCTGGTGGTGGGCGGGATCGTGATCATGAATATCATGCTGGTGAGCGTGACGGAGCGGACGCGGGAAATCGGCGTGCGGAAGGCGGTGGGGGCGAAGCGAGCGGATATTATGCGGCAGTTCCTGATCGAGAGCGTGCTGATGTCGGCGGTGGGCGGGACCATCGGACTGACTCTGGGGTGGAGCGTGGTATCGATTGCTTCCCGCGTGGTGGAGGTGAAACTGGGCATCACGTTGCCGTATGCGCTTCTGGCAATCTTCGTGTCTACGGCAGTGGGAGTGGCTTCTGGGTGGTATCCCGCCTCGCGCGCGGCGCGGTTGGATCCGGTGGAAGCGCTGCGGGCGGACTGATATGCGGATCTCCCATGCCGAAAACATGCAAATTGCCGTGGATGCGGTTTGGTCGCATCGCTTCCGATCCCTGCTGACCATACTCGGGATCGTGATCGGCATCACGACGGTGGTGACGGTGTCGAGCCTGCTCACGGGGTTGCGGCAGGGGATTGTCACGTTTTTCGAGGAGTTCGGCCCGGACAACGTCTTTGTCACGCGCTACAGCGGGGACCCGAGCCAGAGACCCAAGCAGACGGAACTCCGCCGCAAGCCGATATTGCCCGAATATGCGGAAATATTGAAGCGGCTGGCGCCTTCCGTGGAGGATGTCGGGATTCAGTTGATGATTCCGGGCACGGTCGGGGGCCAGCCGCTGGTGGCGAAGGTGCCGGGTTTTGAATCGGACCAGGTGGGCATGGCAGCTTACTCGGCGAACTATTTCAACCTTCAGCCTCGGGATCTGATTGCGGGGAGGATCTTCACTTCGGAGGAAGCGAACCGCGGGGCGAAGGTGGCCGTGATCGGGCCATCGCTGGCGGATGCGTTGTTTCCAGACGGAAAGGCATTGGGACGGGCGGTGAACGTCGGCGGGGCGGAGTTTCTGGTGATCGGCGTGTTCGCCAAGGCAAAGGGCGGCTTCTTTGGCGAGAACCAACTTGACTACCAGGCGGCCATCCCTTTACAGACGGGACGCCAGCGGTTTCCGAAACTGGACAACATCCTGTTGACTATCAAGGCGCGCAAAGGGCTGCGCGACCAGGCCTTTGACGAGGTGCAGTCCATCCTGCGGAAACTGCGCCGGACGCCGTTTGGGGCCGAAGACGACTTCGCCATCTCCACCGCGGACCAGATCATCAAGCAGTTCGACCGGATCACGGGGGCCGTAGTGGGGGTTTCGGTTGCCATCTCGGGGCTGGGACTTCTGGTGGGCGGGATCGGCGTCATGAACATCATGCTGATGAGCGTGACGGAGCGGACGCGGGAAATCGGGGTGCGGAAAGCGATTGGAGCGCGGCGGGGCGACATCGTGTTCCAATTCCTGACCGAGGCTGTGACGCTGACGGGCGCGGGAGGGCTGATCGGAATCGTGCTCTCGATCCTTGTGACGATGCTGGTGGGGGCGCTGGTTCCCTCGCTTCCTTCCAAGGTTCCGGTATGGGCAGTGGCGACCGGGTTTGGCGTCAGTGTCAGCGTGGGTGTATTCTTTGGAGTCTGGCCCGCCGTGAAAGCCGCGCAACTCGATCCCGTGGAGGCGTTGCGCTACGAATAGGAGAGTTTCCAAGTGAGTGCACCAAGCGTTGCGGAGAGCGTCAAATTTACCCGCCCCATCGAGGGAGCATATCGCGAGATTCTGACTCCGGAGGCCATCCGGTTTGTCGTGGAACTGGCCCGGACCTTTGGGCCGCGCCGGAAGGAATTGCTGGCGCGCCGCGCCGAACGGTGGGCGCAGTTGCGGCATGGCGCCTTACCCGATTTCCTCGAGAGTACGAGGGAGATCCGCGAGGCGAAGTGGACGGTGGCTCCGATTCCAGAGCCGTTGAAAGACCGGCGTGTGGAGATCACCGGGCCGGTGGATCGCAAAATGATCATCAACGCGCTGAACTCCGGCGCTTCGGTGTTCATGGCGGATCTCGAGGATTCGAACTCTCCGACGTGGGACAACAACGTGCAGGGGCAGATCAATCTGCGGGATGCGGTGAACGGCACGATTTCCTTTACGAATCCGGACGGCAAGGGCTACAAGCTGAACGAGAAGACGGCGGTGTTGCTGGTGCGCCCGCGCGGCTGGCATCTGGTGGAGAAGCACATGCTGCTCGATGGCGAACCGGTGTCCGGGGCACTGTTTGATTTCGCACTGTACTTCTTCCACAACGGCAAGAACTCGCTGACGCGCGGGTGGGGGCCGTACTTCTACCTGCCGAAGATTGAAAGCCACCTTGAAGCGCGTTTGTGGAACGACGTGTTCGTGTTCGCGCAGGATTATCGCGGCGTGCCGCGAGGAACCATCCGCGCGACGGTGCTCATCGAGACCATCCTCGCCTCGTTCGAGATGGACGAGATCCTCTATGAACTGCGCGATCATTCGGCGGGGCTGAATTGCGGCCGCTGGGATTATATTTTCAGCTACATCAAGAAACTGGGCCACCGGGCGGACAAGGTGCTGCCCAATCGCGCCCAGGTCACCATGGACAAAGCGTTTCTGAAGGCCTACGTGGACTTGCTGATACAGACGTGCCACAAGCGCGAGATTCACGCCATGGGCGGGATGGCGGCGCAGATCCCCATTAAGGGCGATCCGGAAGCGAACGCGAAGGCGCTCGAGAAGGTGACGCAGGACAAGTTGCGCGAAGTGAGGGCGGGGCATGACGGCACGTGGGTGGCGCATCCGGGCCTGGTGCCGGTGGCGATGGATGTGTTCAATGCCCATATGCCCACGCCGAACCAGATCCATGTGAAGCGTGAAGACGTTCATGTTACCGCGGCCGATCTGCTGGAGCCGCATACGGGCGAGATCACCGAGGAGGGTTTGCAGATCAATGTGGACGTCGGCATTCAGTACCTGGAGGCTTGGCTGAACGGAAACGGCTGCGTGCCGATCTACAACCTTATGGAAGATGCCGCGACCGCCGAGATCTCGCGTTCGCAGGTGTGGCAGTGGGTGCGGCATGGAGTGAAGACCACGCGGGGAGCTACGATTGACGGCAGCATGGTGCGGGCGGCCATCGATAAGGAACTTGCGGAGAAGCCTGGAACACCGAACAAGAAGGTGGCGGCGGAGATCTTCGCCGGGATGATGACGAGTGGAGAGTTTCAGGAGTTTCTCACCATTCCCGCCTATCAGCACATCGACTAGGCATGAGGATGTTGTATGCGGAACTATCCTCGTGGTGGCCTGTCTTCTCTCCTCCGGAGGCGTACGCCGAGCGGGCGGCTCTTTTCGCGAAAATTCTGAAAAAGGCCTGTAACCCGAAGCTGGTTCTCGAGTTGGGGTGCGGAGGGGGCAGCGTGGCCTGGCATCTGAAGAAGCACTTCACGATGCATTTGGCGGACATTTCGGTGGAGATGCTGCGCGAAGCCGCCCGGCTCAACCCCGACTGCGAGCAGTTTCAGGCGGACATGCGGGATGTGCGGCTGAACCGGGTGTATGACGCGGTGTTTCTGAACGATGCGGTCATGTACATGAAGACGGAAGAGGATCTGCGGAAGACCATGGCGCGCGCGTATGCACATTTGCGTCCCGGGGGCGCCGCGCTGTTTGTTCCGGATGCGACGGAAGAAACGTTCCTCGAGAGGACCGAACAAGGCGGCGGTGAGTTGGACGGACGCGAAGGGCGATACGTGGCGTGGTTTCGCGATCCCGATCCCACGGATGGGGTCTATGAGGTGGACTTCGCGATTCTGCTGTGTGAGGGCGATGGCCATGTGCGGTGCGTGCACGATCATCACGAATGCGGAGTGTTTCCGCGAAGTTCATGGCTGCGCTGGCTGACGGAGGCTGGTTTCCGGGCAGAGAAGATTGCGCATCACAGTGAAATGTTTCTGGGGCGGAGAGGATAAAGACGGGTATGGCCGGAGCACACACAACCAAGGAACTGCTGGAGCGGATCCGGACGATTGAACACGAACTGGGACTGGCCCTGGAGGAAAAGGAGCACGAATTCCGCTACCGGTGGTCGCAGGGGAAGGCGCGGTTTGAACAGGAGGCGATCGAACAGCACCGGAAGCTGAAGATGTGGCTGCCGCGCTACATTGCCGAATCGCGCGTGCTGGCGATTCTGTCGGCCCCGGTCATCTATGCGGGGATGATTCCGTTTGTGGCGTTGGATCTTTTCCTGTTGGTCTATCAAGGAGTGTGCTTTCCGATCTACGGAATTCCGAAAGTGCGGCGCGCCGATTATGTCATCTTCGACCGGGGGCATCTGAAGTACCTGAACCTGGTGGAACGACTCAACTGTGCGTATTGTTCGTACGCTAACGGGCTGCTGGCCTTTGCGGTGGAAGTGACGGCGCGGACGGAGCAGCACTGGTGCCCCATCAAGCATGCGCGCCGGCTGCGGGCGCCGCATTCGCGCTATCAACGGTTTTTCGACTATGGGGACGCGCAGCGCTACCGGGCGCAGATTGAGGAGATCCGCAAGGACTTCGAGGATCTTGTCACGGACGAGACTAATAGAACAGAGAAAAAATGAGATCGGTGAGACGCATGGTGTAATGGGAGAGGTAACCGCCCACATCGGTGAACGAAAAGGCGAGGATGAGGAACATGAATCCGAATCGCGCGAGTTCGTGATAGATGGCCAACGGAATGCGGGCGGCGATGAGGAGTTTGGAGCCATCGAGCGGCGGGACGGGGATGAGGTTGAACAGCGCGAGGTAGATGCTGAGGCGGGCGCCGCGGGCGGCGAATTCACTCAAGTCGGCGTAGATCCTGCCGGTGAAGGCGGCGAGCGCCGCGAAGATCACCGCCAGGAGGATGTTGCTGAACGGCCCGGCGAGGGCGACGATGGCGAGGCCGTTGAGGTGGAAACGAAGACGTCCGGGGTTGGTATTGACGGGACGCCCCCAGCCGATGAAACCTCCGCCGAGCAACGAGGTGATGGCGGGAAGGATGATGGTGCCGAGCAGATCGATGTGGGCCGGAGGATAGAGCGTGAGCCGCCCTTCTCTCTCCGGTGTGTCATCGCCGAGGCGGACCGCGGTCCAGGCGTGCGCGAACTCATGCGGCACGGTGAGGATGATCAACAGGCAGACGTTGACGAGGGCAGCTTCGAGGTTCAGGTGCAACTCTAATTATCCCCGATGGGAGGGCTTGGCGCACAATTTCCGGGGATTATTCTCAGAGAAGTAATTGCGATGCGGCCACTACTCTCTCGAGGGATGTTCTGATGGAGTTTCAGACCAGTTGCCGCTTCCGGGTGCGCATACGAGTGATCTGTCGAGTGCCTGGCATTGGGAAGGGCTCCGTCGAGAACGCTCTGTGGAGCCTATCGTTCGTGTTGGGACTCTCCATACCGATTCTGCTCCCGCCTTTTCGGGGGATGCCGCCGCTGGAACCGGCTCCTTTCGGAGTTCCAATGATCATTGATTCCGCCGTTCGGAGGGTCGTCTCTCCGAGGGTGGCGCGGCGGTCGTGTGCGGCAGTGGAGCCCGAAGCACTGGAGGCGATCCTTCGGGAATCCGCGAGGAGGCATCGCGTGAGCTTGGAGGTGCTGCGGGCGATGGCGCAACGGGAGTCGGCGGGGCGGCCTTGCGTGGTGAGCAGCAAGGGCGCGGCGGGAGTGTTGCAGTTAATGCCGG
>JADLBG010000069.1 GCA_020847895.1 Bryobacterales bacterium | reverse complement strand
TCGGGGATGGGGGTTCCATCGGAGGAGCGGGCGATTTTGTCGACGAGTTCCTCGCCGACGCGGCAGCGGACCTGGCCGAGGCCGTCCTTCGGGATGCCGACGACGACGCGAGCGGTCTGGCCGAGGACATCGGTGGCTTTGACTTCGGTGGAAGCCTGCTGGCTGTAGAGGAACCTGGCGAACAGATAGATGAGAGAGGCGAAGGCGGCTCCGGTGAAGAAGCCGATGCCGGAGGCGGGGAGGGTGGATAGCCCGTAGTAGGTGGCGATGGCTCCGGCTCCGCCGAAAGCGGTGATGAAGACGGAGAGGATGCGGGGGCTGAGGAAGCTTGGCCCGCCCATGTCATGGTCGACCTCGTGTTCGAAGCTGAAGTGTTCGAAGACTTCGCCGAACAGGAGGGATACAAGGAGGAAGAGGAAGCCGAAGGCAGCAATGGAGAGGAAGACGGCGAACGCGGAGAGGGCTTGTAGCAATTCGGCCACGGTGATGCCTAGATTGAGGAGTCTAGCGGAGGGCTCGGGATGGTGTCAATTGGCGTGAGCCGGTACGGGCCGGTTAGGAAAGGCCGCGCCGCGCTAAACTTCTACCCATGAAGAGCGGATTATTGTTGTTGACATTGTGTAGCGCCGTGTTGGGAGCGGAGTTGCCGCGGGTGAGCGTGTATGCGACGGCGGGGGACATCGGCCGGTATTTGCAGACCGAAGATGGGCGGGTGAAAGCGGCGGCGGCGATGAAGGGGCTCGGCGTATCGCGGGTGATATTGGAGGGGCGGCGGGGGGACGAGTATGTGGATCCGGCCACGATGCGGGCGGTGCGGGATTGGATGACGGGGCAGGGATTTGCGGTGGCGGGCGGGATCGCAACGGTTCCGGGGAAGAGCTTCGGAGTGCGGCAGAACGAGAGCCTGGGTTGGTTGAACTGGCAGGCGGCAAAGACACAGGCGGATGTGGCGGGCTTTTTCCGCGAGAATGCGCCGCTGTTCGATGAGTTGATTGTTGATGATTTCTATTGCACGGCGGATACGTCCGCGGAATCGGAGAGAGCGCGGGGCAACCGGAGTTGGGGGGAGTACCGGCGGGATCTGTTGACAGGCCTGATCGAGCCGATGATGATCCGGCCGGCGCGGGAGGCGAATCCGAAGGTCCGGCTTACGCTCAAGTATCCGCAGTGGTACGACCGGTTCGAGAAGTTCGGCTATGATCCGCCGAGGATGTCGCCGAAGTTCGATCGGATCTGGGTGGGCACGGAGGTGCGGAACCCGGAGACGCAGCGGATGGGGTTTGCGCAGCCGACGATGGGGTACATGAATTTCCGATGGCTGCGGAGCGTGTCGGGCGAGAAGGTGGAAGGCGCGTGGTTCGACCACATCGAGTGCACGGCGCAGAATTTCGTGGATCAGGCGTATGAGAGCGTGCTGGCCGGGGCGCGGGAGTTGACGTTGTTCCACCTGGGAGATGTCGTGGAAGGGCACCCGGGCCACGAGTTGTTCCGAAAGGCGCTGCCGGAGTTGAAGAGACTGGCGGCGAGGGTCAAGAGACGGCAGGTGCGGGGCGTGGCGTATTACAAGCCGGCGGGCAGCAACGCGGACGGCAACCTGTGGCTGATGGATTACCTCGGCATGCTGGGAATCCCGATCGTACCGGCGGCGGAGTATCCGTTCCAGAGCCGTGTGGTGATTCTGGGTGTGCAGGCAGCGGCGGATTCGAGCGTTGCGGAGAAGGCGGCGCGGCACCGGAAGCAGGGCGGAAAGATATTTGTCACGCCGGCGTTTGCGCGGAGGGCGCCGGGACACTGGACCGTTCTGGATGTGAAGACTTTCACCGAGCAGGACTACAAGGACACCGGGGAATGGCTGCTGCCGCCGAAGAAGTTGGCGTGGATGGAGAAGACGCGGGAGGAGGCGGACGCGTTTCGAAAGCCGCTGTTGGATGGACTGGGGCTACAGTTTTCGGCGCCGGCCCGGGTGGCTCTGATCGATTTCGGCGGCGAATATTGCGTGTCGAACTTCCGCAACGAGGCGGTGGAAGTGGTGCTGAACGGGAAGAAACTCGGCCTGCCGGCGCACGCGGTGCGTTGGGTGGGCCGGTAGGGTTCCAGGTTAACGGAGCGGGGCGCGAATCGGCCGGCCGGGGTGGGCTCCGGGGACGATCGTTCCATCGCGGACAGTGAGGCGGCCGGCGATGAGGACGAAGCGGACGCCTTCGGAGAATTGGGCGGGGTTTTCGTAGGTGGAGTGATCGGCGATGTGGTTAGGGTCGAAGATGGTGATGTCGGCATCGGCTCCGACGCGGAGGCGGCCTTTGCCGCGCATTTGAGGGACGCGGGTCTGGAGGCGCATGGCGGGCATGAGGGTCATTTTGCGGATGGCGTCCATGAGCGGGAGGGCATGTTCCTGGCGAACGTAGCGGGAGAGGACGCGGGAAAATGTGCCGGAGGAGCGGGGGTGGCCGGTGTTGTTTTTGATATCGAAGCCGTCGGAGGCGATCATGGTGAGCGGGCTCAGGATGGCGAGCCGGACACGCTCTTCGGTATTGGAGTGGATGATGACGTTGCCGCCGATTTTGCGGTATTTGAGGAACGTGTCGCGAGTGAGGCGTTCGCCGGTGGCTGTCCATTGGAGCCTTTGGTAGTCTTCGAGGGCACGATCCATCCATGAGTCGAAGACGGCGGATTCGATGCGGGTGGAGCCGGCGGTGTAGGGATAGGCTTCGGTGGTGACATCGAGTCCACGGGCGCGGGCTTCGGAGATGATTTGAAGCATCTGGGCGGTGGCGTCCTGGCCGCTCGAGTTGACGTGGACAACGTGGAGGGGGGCTCCGGTGACGGCGGAGGCGGCGATGACTTCGCTGAGCCCGCGGATACGGTCGGTGGAGGCGAGGGCGGCGCTGGAGGCTCCGCGGATGTGGACATGGACGGAGGCGTGGTACTTGGCGGCGAGGCGGAACATCTCGAGGATTTCCCAATAGGCGGCGGCATCGGTGTAGGCGGCTCCGATGCCCATGGCGGGGGCTCCGCGGCGGAGACCCTCTTCGACGAGCGCTCTGATCTGTCCGATTTCAGCAGCAGTGGCGGCGCGGTGGGCGGCGGGCCCGGCGGGGAGGAAAGAGCCGGGGTCGTGCATGACGGCCATGCGGACCGGCGCGTGGCCGATGGAGGCTCCATAGTTGAGGATGGATTTTCCGGCGCGGGCGGCGTACCAGGCGTCGATGTCCGCGGCGCCGACCTCGAGTTCGAGGGCGGAGGTGACACCGTCCATGACCTGATAGCGGCCGGTTTCGGGGTCCTGTCCGTGCCAGTGGAGGTCAAGGAAGCCGGGGGTGACAACCAGGCCTTGTGCCTGGATGGTGGCGCGGCCAGTGAGAGGGGATTGGCTGATGGCAGCGATTTTCCCGCCGTTGATTCCGATGTAGCGGGGGGCGTCGAGGTTCGATTCGGGGTCTAGGACGCGGCCGCCGGCGATGACGGTGTCGAAGGTTTGCGACTGCGCGAGGAGGGCGGGCAGGAGAAGGACGAGGATCCGCATACGGTTAGTCCCGGCGTTTGACGCTGCTGATCTGAACGAGGTCTTCGCTTCCGGCCGTGGGCTTGGGAGGAGAGAGGAGGCGGCCGGGAAGCTTGCGGAGGTAGGTGAGGCGTTCGATGAGGGGCAGCAGCTTACGAACGGTCTCGCCGTGGAAGACCAGGCTGCCGGCGACGAGGATGGGATGGGGGATGGTGGTGCAGCAGCGGGCGCAGATGTCGATTTCATGGGCGCGGCCCGTGGTGTGGAGCCTGCGCATGCGCTGCATTTCCGCGCCGTTGAAGATGGCGGGGAGGTTCTGGGCGGCGATGTTGCCGACGGGCTTGCCATCAAGCATGTAGCTTTGGCAGCAGGGGTAGACATCGCCGTTGTGCTTGACGTACATGGGGCCGCGCCAGAGGTAGTGGCAAGGATGGCGCCAATCGGAGGAGTCGTGGCCGGCGGTGGGGCGCATGAGGTTGGTTTCGTCTTCCTTGATACGGACCTGGTCGACACCGGGGACCGCGCTCCAGAAGCGGATGAAATCCTCGACTTCGGCGGCGTTGCGCTCCATGCGCACCATCTGGGCGACGATCTGGATGGGAGCGCGGCGTTCGTGCTTGAGTTTGGCGAAGCGGACGAAGTTGTCGCGGACTTTCTCAAAGCGCGCGCCTTTGCGGTAGTACTCGTAGCTTTCCCTGGTGGCTCCATCGAAACTCATGGTGACGTGCTTGATGGGGGTGGAGAGGAGGCGGAGAGCGGCGTTTTCGTCGAGGAGGGTGCCGTTGGTGGAGAGGAGGGTGGAGATGCCGTGCGTTTCGCAGGAGTGGATGCGGTCAAAGATCTTAGGATCGAGGAGGGGTTCACCGAGCCCGATGAGCATCATGTGCTCGGCTGTGTGTCCGGATTCGCGGACGAGGCGCTCAAAGATCCCGGCGGGCATGTCCTCTTTGGGCTGCTTATGGGTTTCGCGGGGACACATGGGACAGTAGAGATTACACTTGGCCGTGGTTTCGACGATGTATTCCACCGGCAGCGCGCGTACATTAGAGCGCCGGGTGAGATAGGCCCACAGCAGTTTGGCTCGGTTCCAGGCCCGCATGGCGAAATATATATTGTAGCGGGCAGGAGAAGGAAGGAATTTCAAATAGAGTGGATAAGCGTGCACGGCAGTTGAACGAGCGTCCGTTCCGGAAGGAGGGGAAGTACGTCCGCGAATATCCTATGGTGCTTCGGGCTGCATGACCGGCCGTGGGGAGAGCGGGAGGTGCTGGGGACGGTGCGATACATGTCGCTCGAGGGGATGAAGCGCAAGACGGACGTGGAGGCATACCTCGAGGAGATCCGGCGCCTGGAGAGCACCGGGGTGGATCCGTTTCGCGTACAATGAGGGCGCAACCGATGCGGGTAATACTGACGGGCGCCAGCGGATTTCTGGGACGGGCGGTGGGGAAGCGGTTGGCGGAGGCCGGGCATGAGTTGCGGGTGTTAGGGCGCAGGGCTCCGTCGTGGCTGCGGGCAGGGGACGGATTTCACAGGTGGGATGCGATGAGGGATGCCGCGCCTGTGAAGGCACTGGAGGGGATGGAGGCCGTGATCCATCTGGCGGGAGAGCCCGTGGCCCAGCGATGGACGCAAGGGGCGAAGCAGCGGATTCAGCAAAGCCGCGTGGAGGGGACCCGGGCGCTGGTGAAGGCGATTTCACGGTTGGAAGCGCGTCCGAAGGTTCTGGTGTCGGCATCGGCCATTGGTTATTACGGGGACCGGGGAGATGAAGTTCTGACGGAGGAGTCAGGCCGCGGGGATGGGTTTCTGGCGGATGTTTGCGTGGCGTGGGAACAGGAGGCTTTGAAGGCCGAGGAACTGGGGTTGAGAGTGAGCCGCGTGCGATTCGGGGTTGTATTGGGAAGGGAAGGCGGGGCGCTGGCGAAGATGCTGCCGGCGTTTCGGGCGGGGCTGGGAGGGCCAATCGGAAAAGGGCGGCAGTGGATGAGTTGGATCCACATCGCGGATGCGGTGGGGATGGTGAAGTTCATCCTGGAAACACCAGGAGCAGGAGGGGCGTGGAACGCGACAGCGCCAATGCCGGTGCGGAACGCGGAGTTCAGCCATACGTTGGGCAGGGTGCTGCGGCGTCCGGCGGTGTTGGCCGTGCCTCGATTCGTGTTGGGGCTGGCGTTTGGGGAGATGGCAGGGATGCTGACGGGGAGCCAGCGCGTGGAGCCGGAGGCGGCGCTGAAGGCCGGCTTCCGGTTGGAGTATGCGGAACTCGAAGCGGCGTTGAAGGATCTGCTCACAACACGTTGATGGAACCGCGGCACATGGGAGAGCCGCAACTGCAGATGTCTCGCAGGGGACTGCGATTGAACTTGTAGTCGACGGTAAGCTCTTCGCCGGGTTCGATGACGCGGCGGCTCATGTAAAGGATATGGCCTTTGTGGATCCAGGCACGCAGGTTCGGATCGCAGGAGTGATTGATGTATTCGGCTCCGCTGCCGCCCACCGAGCCATCGACGGTCCAGTAATCGTCAAGGGTGAAGAGATAGTGCATGGGTCGCGCATAGCGCTTTTTGGTTTCGGCGCGGCTGATGCGCTCTCCGGTGTACTCGATGACTTTGCGGCCCCGAGGGATGGGCTCTACGGCGAAGACTCCGTAGCGGTGGATGGGCGACGGAGCGACGCGGAGGCGGAAGCAGACGTGCCGCGGGTCGAGGCCAGGGGTTTGGGGATGGAAGCGGCCGACATGGTAGGAGACGACGGTCCAGGTGGTATCGCGCGTTTGTGCCAATGGACTATTTTATCTACCTGGAGCCGGGGCAAACGGAAAGGATGTGGAACGCTGTTGCTGACGGCGGTGATCCGGGAGTGCGAGAGACTGGGCTTCCGGCAGATGGTGGCGATTGTAGGAGGATCGGGGAACATGGCATCGATCCGGCTGCACGAGAAACCGGGGTTCCGGATGGCGGGTGTGCTCAAGGAAGTGGGATACAAGTTCGAGAGGGCGGAGGATACGGTGATTCCTCAACGTGCCGTTTCAGGGGGCTACGGAAGTTGAGAGGCGAGTGTAAGTGACGCAGGCCGCCGGGATGTGCTAATACGGAGGAGTTGCGGGTCTTCCGAAAAACAAGCCGCATGGCCGGGCGCCAGTCCCGGGTGCCGGCCGGGTTGTTAGTCTTCGCCTTTCTGATCGCTTTGATCTGGGCAGCTCTGCACCGGCGGCATTCGACCGTGTTGCGGGTAGGGTATTCGGACTACCCTCCATACATGCGGGTGCTGGCGCATGGCAAGGCGTCCGGGTTTGCGGTGGAGATTTTTTCCGAGGCGGCGCGGCGCCGGCATATTCCCATCGAATGGATTGCGGTCGATTGGCCGGTAGACAAAGCGCTGGCAGCCGGCGAGATCGATATGTTTCCGTTTCTGGCCATCAGTGAAGAGCGGCGGGAAAAGTTCGCAATGAGCCCGAGTTGGTGGGAGAGCAATCTCGGACTGGTGGCTCTGAAGAGTCTGACGCTGCCGGCCGAAGGGGGAGAGGGGTTACGAATTGCGGCCCGTGTTCCGTCACGCGCGGCGGCGGTGGCGCGGCAGGGATTTCCGGGATCTTCGATTGTCGGAGTAGCGGATCACGAATCGGTAGTCGCGGCGGTTTGCAGCGGGGAAGCGGATGCGGGAGTGGCGACGCACTCGTTGCTGTCGGAGTTACTGTCGGCAGGGGTGGCGCCATGCCGCGGGAATGCGCTGAAGGTGCAATGGTATCCGCAGTTGACTGTGCAGTACGCAGTGGCGGCGAGGCGGGAGTTTTCAAGCGAAGTGGAAGCATTGCAAAAGGAGATCGTCAGGCAAGCCATCGACGGATCTATGAGAGCCGCGGCGCTCAGTTACGGATTGCACCCCACAAACCAGATGAGTCTGTTTCGGGACCTGGTGAGCATCCGGGACTATAACGTCATTCTGGGTGTGACGGTTCTGCTGTTGAGCGTGATTCTGGCGACGATCTTCTGGCAGAACCGGCGGGTGAGACAGGCGCGTCTTGCGGCGGAACGGGCACGGCGGCAGGCGGAGCAGGCGCTGGCGGCGCGGACGCAGTTCATCGCCAATGTCAGCCACGAAATCCGGACGCCGCTGAACGGGATTCTGGGGATGACGGAACTGCTGCTGGCGAGCCCGCTCGACGAGGCGCAGCGGGAATATACGGAAGCGGTGAGCATCTCGGGGCAGGCTCTGCTGGGGATGATCAATCAGCTTCTGGACTTCTCGAAGATAGATGCGGGGAAGATGGATCTGGAGCGCACGGAATTCTCCCCCTTGCATGTGGTGGAAGAAATCGCGACGCTATTTTCGGCCAAAGCGGCGGAGAAGAACCTGGAGATCGTGAGCGTGGCGAATCCGATGATGCCGCGGACGGTGGTAGGCGATGCGGGACGATTGCGGCAGGTGTTGTCGAACCTGACCTCGAACGCGATAAAGTTTACGGAATCAGGGTCAGTGCTGATCGAGGCTTCTCTGATAGAACGGAGCGCATCGATGATGACGCTGCGGTTTGTGGTGGAAGACACAGGAATCGGTATACCGGCGGCGTTTCATGAGAAGCTTTTCGAGCCGTTCTCGCAGTTGGATACGTCCTCGACGCGGCGATTCGGGGGGACAGGGCTGGGGTTATCCATTTGCCGGGAACTGGTGCACCTGATGGGCGGCTCGATCGGATTCGATGCGGAGCGCAAGGAGGGGACATCGTTCTGGATAACGATACCGTTCAGCCTGTCGCGGGCGTCCACGGATACGATGATGCGGTTGACGAAGAGCGGGCTACGGATTCTGTGCGTGGATCCGAACCGGCATGTGCGGCGTGCGTTGAGGGTTCAACTGGAGACGTGGGGGGCGTCCGTGGTGGAAGCGTCCAGCCTGGCGGAGGCGGAAGGGCTGGCGGAACGGACCTTTCACTTGGCGTTTCTAGGGGGGAACCAGGCGATCGAGGCGTTCCGCGA